>NZ_DATMTE010000253.1:0-6638 GCF_035564935.1 Chitinophaga sp.
CCGCGTTCTGCACCAGCTTTGGGTTTAGCGTTATCTCATCCATTGGTATAGGATAAATGCGGTGCAACTTATTGGCATCTTCTTTAAAGCCCCACTTGCCTTCAAAAGTGTCGAAACGGATCATATCATTCCTTCGCCACGCTTCCCAGGCCATTTCCCTGGCGCGTTCTTCCAGCAAGCCGGCAAGATTGATACCGCTTACCGCAGGAGCCTGCGCGCGGGTACGGATCTTATTTACCAGTACATCGGCATCCTGCATTTCTCCATTTACTGCAGTGGCTGCCGCACCTCTCAGGATAGCTTCTGCTTTCATCAACATCACATCCGCCAGCCTGAAAACGGGCACATCATTATTGGAGTTACGTTCGGAAGGCTCTGTGTTCTTATCAGGATAATACTTGATAGATCTTACACCGGCCGCTTTGGCCAGTTCATCATTCCCGATATCCATAGAAGAATCCACCCGCAGCACCATTTCCTTTGAAAAGGAAAGCTGCCAGCTGATCTTTTTATCAGGTTCGCCGCCGGTGTACTTATCATTCAATCCTTTGTTAGTAGTGCTGATTAAAATAGGTGATCCGTCAGGGTTGAATTGCGGTCCTTCCAGCCAGGTAGTATTGCGTACATCGCCGGTTAAATTGAATTTTTCATAGAAAGAACCAATAGTACTCATGGCAATACTGGGCCGGAATGGCAACGAATACTTTACCACCAGGTTAGGATGCAAACCAAAGCGGGAGAACTGGTTACCTTTGATCACATTCCCATCATAAGGAATGGCAAAAATGGTTTCAGTGATCTGTGGCCCGTTATCCGGCATAAAAATACTGGTATAGCTGGCATCCAGGGTATACTTCTTACCGGCCAGGATACTGTCTGCCATTGCTACAGTTTCCACATACCGGGGTTTGCCGGTGTACACAACGGAGTTAAGGTATAATTTTTCCAGCAGTGCAAACGCGAACCATTTGGTGGGCTTGGAATAGGTAACCTGTCCTGTTTCAATTCTCAGCAACGGCAATACATCTTTCAGTTCTTTCTCTATAAAATTAAATACCTGCTCACGGGTAGATTGTTCCGGTGGCGTAGGATCGCCAAAGGTGGTAATGATGGGCACTTTGGCATACAGGTCCATCAGGTAGAAATAATACAATGCACGCATTGCCTTTGCTTCCGCTATGGCGCGTGGTTTGGAATCGCTGTCGGGCGCTTTTTCAAAAAGCGTGATAATGCGGTTACAGGTATTTACGCCACCAAAAGCCCATTGCCATACATTCTTTACCGTGATATGATCCTTTGTCCAGGAGTGCCTGTGCAGCTGCATATATATACCGCCATCCACATAGTTACCGCCGCGTGCAGGGATGATCGCTTCATCGGTCGACAGTTCCTGCATCCGCCAGTAGTCCACCGCATAACCGCCGCTCAGCTGCGTATAAATGGGTCCGGAGGCAGAGATGAATGCGTCTGCCGTGGTAGGAAAGTTTTCCTTTATATATTCGGATTCCACATCCACATCCAGCTTGGTACATGCTGAAAGTAACGTAAAACCGATTGTCATTCCAGTAATAAAAATATTTTTCATGTAGCTGTTTTTAACCGTCAGTGTTTAGAATGTTGCATTTAAGCCAAAGAGGAAAGAACGGGTCTTCGGATAAAAATTGCTGTTATCGATCCCCGGTGTAAGTCCGCCCATATTGATTTCCGGATCAATACCGGAATACTTCGTAATTACGAAAAGATTATTACCGGTAACGTATAAACGTAGTTTACGGATATACTTGTTTTGCATCGGAATACTATAACCTATAGTAGCATTATCCAACCGCAGGTAAGAACCGTTTTCCAGGAAGCGGGAAGAAATAAAAGAGGCTTTGGTATCTTCAGGCGATTCACCCTGTGAATAATCCGGTATATTGATGCTTCCTGCTTCATTAGGGGCATTCAGATTGGCCAGGGTAGCATTCAGGATCTTGTTGCCGGATACGCCGCGCAAAAAGATATTGGCATCAAAATTCCCCCAGGTAAAGCTGTTGCTCCATCCATAACTGAAAGCAGGCTGTGCATCTCCGCTGTATACGCGGTCGGTGGAAGCGGGGTCGGTAATCACATTTCCTTTTGAACCCTGGTACTGCGATAAGCCATCATTATTTTTGCCGAGGTACTGCCAAAGGTAGAATGAACCCAGTGCATAGCCTGCTTCTACCCGTTGTGATTTATTGCCTGACTGCCCGCGACCGCCCAGTTCAGCAGTTTCGAGGTATTTTACAGAGAAGATATCGTTGGAGAGAGACGTTACCCTGTTTTTATTATGCGCAATATTGGCGGAGGAGGTCCATGTAAAGCGGGCTGTTTTCACCGGTATGGCATTCACCTGGAGTTCAATGCCTTTATTGCTCATAGATCCCACATTGGCCAGCATGGTAGGAACAAAAAACTGCGTAGTAGGCACATTGTAGGAATAGATCAGGTCGGTGGTGCGTTTGTCATAAACATCTACCGTCACGCCCAGCCGTCCTTTCAGCGTGCTGAAGTCGACCCCGATATTCGCCATTCCCGTGCGTTCCCATCTCAGGTCGGGGTTATCATTTTGAACTGGCCCAATGGCGTTGATCAGCTTACCATCGTTATAAAATTTCCCGGTGATATCATACCGGAGAATAGCAATCAGCGGATCAAACCCGAGCGAGTTACCGGTAACGCCATAGCCTGCACGAAGTTTCAGATCATCTATCCAGGAAACACCGGAGAGGAAGCTTTCCTTATTGATTTTCCAGGCGCCGGATATAGCGGGGAAATAGCCCCAGCGATTGTTGGCGCCAAAGGCAGAAGAGCCATCCCTCCTTACAGAAGCGGTGAGCAGGTATTTTTCATTGAACTGGTAATTAGCTCTTGCATAGAAAGAGATGAAGCGCAGTGTTTGGATACGGGTGGTGCCAAAATTAGGCAGGAATCCATCTACAGGGCTTCCCAGTCCAAGGTTATCGCCTTGTGTAGCGTCTGATACAAATCCCTGATTGGAGGTCTGGAACCCGTCGCCACGGCGGTCTTCCTGCCAGGAGTAACCCGCCAGCAAGCGAAGGTCATGTTTACCGGCCAGCAGGTCGTAATTAAAATAGGTTTCCAAAACTTTCCGTGAATTTGTATAAGCGCTGCGGGTAGCCCTTCCTTTAACACCCTGTGCAAGGCCGGAAGCGCGGTTGTTATAAATATCACGGTTGATCTGTTCGTCCTGCATAGATACATTCAGGGTGTAGCGCAGGCCCGGCAACAGGTTCAGTTCAGCGCGGGCATTGCCCAGCATGATCTTGTTTTTGGTACGGTCGCTGTTATTGTCTATCAGCGATACCGGGTTCAGGTAGTTGCGGGTACGGGAAAAGTCTTCCTTGTAAGTGCCGTCCGGGTTGAAGATATTCACGGTAGGCATATAGTTCAGCATGTTCATGAACACCAGTTCAGGGATCTGGTTTTGTGTACTTAAACTATTGCTGATGGAGAGGTTCAGTTTTAAGAGGTCGTTGAAAGCACGTTGTTCCAGGTTGGCCCTTACGTTTAGCCGTTCCAGTGACGACGTTTTCATGATACCATTATTCTGCAGGTAATTCACGCTTCCGTCGAATACTGTTTTTTCGTTACCGCCCCCGAAGGAGATGTTGTGGCTGTGCGACAAACCATTGCGGGTTACCAGTTTTTGCCAGTCGTTGTTGGCTTTGTCATCGTACGCCGGCGTGATCGTTTTCCCGTTATCTTCCAGGTATCTGGTAAGTTCGCTGCTCGACATCATGTCGATGGAATTGGAAATGCGCTCACTGGCTACATAGGCATTATAACTGACCCAGCTCTGGCCGGGCTTTGCGCGGCGGGTGGTGATCATGATCACGCCATTGGCGGCGCGGGCGCCGTAAATAGCCGTGGATGCCGCATCTTTCAACACATCCATCGATACAATATCTGAAGGCGATACCAGCTGGATATTGGCGCCGGGTACTCCATCAATCACATAGAAAGGCTGTTGCGCCTCTCCTTCACGGAAAGTAGAAGGACCGCGCAGGATCACCGCTGGTGTGGCATTGGGATCGCCGCTGCGGGTAATATTGAGCCCGGGTACTTTTCCCTGCAGCAGCTGCTCCGGAGAACTGAATACGCCGGTGTTAAAGTTCTCGGCACCCACGTGAGACACCGCGCCGGTAAGATCACCTTTGTTGGCAGAACCATAACCTACTACTACCACGCTGCTTAACAGGCTGGCATCTGATTTCAGTTTTACCGCCACACGTGGTTGCCCGTTTAAAATTATGCGGGCGGATTTATACCCCAGGGAGGTAAATAACAGCGTATCGCCGGAAATATCTGCCTGCAGGGAAAAGGCGCCATTGGGATCAGTGATGCTGCCCTGTGTGTTTCCTTTTACCAGTACGCTTACACCGGGCAAGCCTGCACCGGTTTCTTCGTCGGATACTTTACCGGTGACAGTGCCTTTATTCTTTTCTTTTTTAATGATGTATACGCCCTCCGTGGCAGAGAAGTGGAACCCGCTTCCTTTCAGCAAAGTGCGCAACACTTCTTCTATTGGCTGTGAACGGAAGTCCTGTGTTTTTACCGACAGGTTCTTTAATAAAGCTGCGTCGTACACAATATCAACGCCGCTTTGCTGCTGCAGTAATTTCAGCGCATCCGCAAGCGGCCCCGCATTAATATGCAGCTGCTGCACAATGGCTGTTTTCTGTTGGGACATGACGCTACCGCATAGCGACAGCATAAGCGCTACAAGAAAAATCTGTTTCACAGAGATCCTTGTACGCAAGTGAGTACTACGTACATTCATAAACGGATGTTTTAATTTCAGTTCAGGGAATAAATATTTATTGGTCTATAGTGTAATTTCCTGCGCCGGCAGATGTTATTTTCAGCTGATGATCCGTTAGATCTTCCAGTACATTTATGATCTGCGTAATCGTTAAGTGCATATTGAGTGATCCGCTAATTTGCCTGTTAATGGGCTTTTTAACGTGGAATTTCACCGGGTAATAATTCTCCAGTAACATTAATGCATCCGCTACCGGCATATTATCGAACACAATTTTATCCTGTTTCCAGCCATTGATATCCGGTGAGGATACCAACAACCGGGAGAAAGTATAATTATTTCTGTTAACCTGCAACAATTGATTAGCGGTTAAGATGCCCATTACCTGGCCGCCTTTGTTCACGCTCACTTTCCCGGTGCTTACGCCTATTTCCATTAACTGCTTTGGATAGGCCCTGATATGAAATGAAGTGCCCAGTACCTGCACCTGCAGGCTATCAGTAGCCACGCTGAAAGGATGACCCGGCAACGGCGCTATATCAAAGAAAGCTTCTCCTGATACCAGCTGCACCTGCCGGTCGCCCGCAAAATGATCAGGATATTTCAGTGTAGCATTGGCGCCCAGCCAGATCCGGCTGCTGTCGGGCAGTAACAGCATTTTCTTTTCTCCAATGGCTGTACGCAGTTCCAGCCATGCAACTTTTTGCGACGGCCGGTTACTCATTACCCACCAGCCACCGATGCCCATTACAAGCAGTATAGCTGCTGCAGCAGCCATTTTCTTCCATTGCGGGTAGATGATAGCAGATTGGCCTGTACGCTCTTTTATGACCTTTAAAATGCTGCGGCGCAGCTGTTCCCGGCTGCGTGCATCCTGCTCCTTTGCAGCACCGGCATCTTCTGCCAGTACATCCAGCCAGCTGGCAAGCAATTGCTCCTCTTCCGGGGTAGCCTTGTTATCCAGGTATTTGCTGATGAGTGCATTTATTTTTGATCGGATCAAGGTGTGGTGTTTTATGACTAAGTTCCATAAACCACCTTTTTTAACTATTGGGAATAACGGCTTAACATTATGGTAACACGGAAGGGGGAGATCAGAGGAACATTAACAGGCGGTTCAGCAACGGACGGGCTTTCTTATAGGCGTTTCCGAGCTGGTTGCGTACCGTTTGCTCGGCCGTACCATGCATCATAGCTATTTCCCGGATGCTCAGTTCATCAAAGTGGTACCATTCAAATACCTGTCTTTCTTTTTCGGGTAAATGCTGAAGATCGTGCTGCAGCTGGTTCAGGATATCTTTATGGATCAGGGTATTAAGGGTAAGCTCTGAACGTAGCTCGCTATGGATAATGAATTTTTCCAGGTGTTTTTCTTTGAGTCCGTCGTCGCGGAACTTACGCAGGATCTGTTTTCTTACCGCGCTAAACAGGTAGTAACGGATATGGGTATGCAGCTCCAGCTGCTGCCGGCGCTCCCAGATACTGGCGAACAAGTCCTGTATGATATCCCGTGCATCCTCTTCACTACCCGTTACTTTAGCCGCATATGCATACAGTTCTTCCCAGTAAGTATTGAAAATCAGCTCAAATAGTTTAAAATCACCAGTACGTAGCCGATGAATAAGATCAACGGGGAATTGTTCAGGCATACAAAAATATATACCCTAAAAATAGGGAGGTTTTTAAAAGAAAAAACGGGGTAATAAAAATATAGCGAAGTATTAATATAAGGTATAAAAAATGCTTAAAGCACACCCCTTTCTGTATACAAAGAAGCCCTTTACTGTGATATTATCTTATTTATCAATATTATTGAAAGAAAGAAGCCCTC
>NZ_DATMTE010000254.1:0-8193 GCF_035564935.1 Chitinophaga sp.
CTGCAGCAACTGTGCATACCCCACCTGACCCTGATCGGAGGTCAGTCCCTCGGCCACCAGGCTGAGTTTCTCATTAGGCTCCGGAATAGCAAAATGAAACCGGATATACTCGCAGCCTTCCTGGCTTAAGATACGTAAAAGAGACGCTTTACTGAAATCTACAAAATAGGAACCCTGGAATAAAGGAATCAACCCGGGGTTGGCAATTAAAAACTTGTAAAAATTGTTCAGCATACCAAAATACGCCGCAACAGTAATTGGCATTCCATAGGTTACAGCCAGTTCGTCTGTGAAAGGCATGCGATAATCCAGCTGCTCAGTTGATGGTTTAAGGTAGCCCTGGTCGTTACAACCATAGCCTGCAAGGGACATTTGATCACTCATGTTAGGTCAGTTTAGTGGAAACAAATATTTGACTTTTTACTCATGACTGGTACCGGGAAAATCCCCGGTAAAGCATTTTACTGCTATCCACCTGCATTATCCTTTTTATTAAAGCTTTAACAGACCCAGCTTGTGAAGGGTATTTACCGGTTTGTTGTCCCAGAACAATTCAAAGTCCTCCAACCCGGCGGCCTCATAACTGTCTTTCACCTCCTGCAGCGTATAGGTTTTGGCGTTAGTTACCGACAGCTGCTGCAGCATCTGTGAAAGCCATTCCCCCTGCGATGGCTGCACACTGATATTTACTCTCTCTTTTTTGCCCTGGAAGGTGAAGGAAGACATTTCCCAGGTACTCCCCTTCTTCGACTTCGTAATAATTTCCATAGCCGGCTGTTTGCCCAGGTATATTACTTTAGATGTTGGCTTCACGGTTCCGGCTTCTTCCTCCATCAGTGCGGTAGTGATAAAATCCGGATGCACCGTGGTTTTCGGTACTTTGAAGTCGAACCATTTTGACAACGGGAAGTCCAGGCAGGCGCCATGCATAAAGTTCAGCAGCGACTTCTTCAATCCATAGCTGAAAGCCTCGTGATCTGTGCCTGTGGGGTCTATATGCATAATATCGTTATTGGCAAAGGCGCCTGTTCCTGTTGTTTCTTTCTGTACGTTGAACTTCGCGGGGTCCAGTCCTACCGGGCTGTGGGCGGTCATGGTAAACTGGTGCCAGAAGGCCGATTGCAGTATCCCCGCCTGGAACATCTGGCGTACCATTTCCAGCGCATCAATGGTTTCCTGTGCGGTTTGTGTGGGAAACCCATACATCAGGTAGGCATGCACCATAATACCGGCCCCGGTGAAATGCCGGTTCACCCTTGCTACCTGGGCCACGGTAATACCTTTCTGGATAAGCCCCAGCAACCGGTCGGACGCTACTTCCAGTCCGCCGGAAACCGCAATACAGCCCGATGCCTTGAGCAACAGGCACAGATCCCGGGTAAAGCTTTTCTCAAAACGGATGTTCGTCCACCAGGTAACGGTGAGCTTACGCCGGATGATTTCCAGCGCCAGCGCCCGCATCAGCGCCGGAGGCGCGGCTTCATCCACAAAGTGGAAGCCGTTTTGCCCTGTTTGCGCAATGATGGTTTCCATCCGGTCGCACAGCAACGAGGCTGTAATGGGTTCATATATCTTTATATAATCAAGGGAAATATCACAGAAAGTACATTTACCCCAATAGCAGCCATGCGCCATGGTGAGCTTGTTCCAGCGTCCGTCGCTCCACAGGCTGTGCATTGGGTTTACCACTTCGATGGCGGAAATGTATTTATCCAGCAGCAGGTCGCTGTAATCCGGCGTACCCAGCTGGGCCTGTTTATAATCATGTGTAGCGGAGCTGTTCACATACGTTACTTTTTCTTCCGCCAGCAGGAAAGTACGTTTCAGTTCTTCTGCGTTTTTTTTTCCTTCCAGGAAAAGCAGGAGGTTTTCCAATGGCGCTTCACCATCATCCAGCGTAATAAAATCCACGAACTCAAACACCCGGGCATCGGCCAGTGAACGCAGTTCGGTGTTGGGAAATCCGCCGCCCATTGCCACTTTCACAGCGGGATAATGTTGTTTGATCCACTGTCCGCAGCGCAATGCCGCATACAGGTTGCCGGGAAAAGGAACAGAAATGGCTACCATGGCCGGTTGCACCTGTTGCATATGCAATGCCAGCAATCCGGTAAGGATAGCATCTATATAAGTATGATCTGCCTGTAATGCGGCATAGAGTTCATCAAAGCTGTTGGCAGAACGGCTCAGGCGCTCCGCGTACCGGCTGAAGCCAAAATGGGGATCCACACACTCCATAATGAGGTCCGATAAGTCTTCCAGGTACATGGTAGCCAGGTGTTTTGCCTTATCCTGCGTACCCATGGCCCCAAAGGCCCAGTTCAGATCGTCCAGCTGTGCAAACCGCGATGCTTCCGGCAGGTAATCCCGTTTGCAGATCAGGTGGGCCAGCGTAGGATTTTTGCCCTGCAGAAATAAAATAACCGCGTCTATGGTCTGTATATAGTCGTCCTGCAACACCAGCATCCGCGCTATATTCTCCGAAGCCGCCACCGGCGGGGCTGCGGCAATATGTGCAAACAACTGTTCCAATCCCTGTTTTGAAAATAGACGGAGCGTTACCTCAATACCCAGGTCGGACTGGAAGGAAGTAATGTTCTTTGTATTCAGAAATCCTTTCAGGTAAGCCGTGGCCGGGTATGGCGTGTTCAGCTGGGTAAACGGTGGCGTTATTAAAAAAACAGAATTACTCAAGTCGCGTTGTTTAAAACGCAAAGCTAGCGCTTTTTGCGGAGAGAGCGAAGGGTGCGGAGGAGAGCGCCTTCGGAGTGCAGGCATCCTTTCTACCGGTGGTTTATAACGGTTACAGTTGGTGGTTTGTAATAAAAAAAGCAGCGAACAGATTTGTCCGCTGCTTTTACTTTTTTGCTGACTAGAAGCTCACTTTGCCACCTATCGTGACCCAGCGGCCGGGCATAGGCACAGCGCCGGCTTCCACATAGGTTACATCCAGCAGGTTATTTACATCTGCATATACCTGGTAACGGGGTTGCCTATACGCAATACGCGCGTCTAACAGGGTATAGTCTTTGTAATTAACACGCATGCAATAACGCGCTGCCGCGGAAACGCTGAAGTGACGGGCAACATCTGTACGTACATTGGCAGTGAACTGGTGCCGCAGGCTTTCAATCACATACCTTGAAATCTTTGTGGTGATCGCATCGCCTTTAAACGAAGGGGAAAGGTAGTTGTAGCCGGCATTCACACCAAAACTGTTAAACAGCGAACCATTGCTGAAAATAGTATTGTAGCCGCTGTTCAGTGAAAAACCGGTCATATCTGCCCGCTGGAAATTCTGCGGTTGCCAGGGAACTTTTGTGGGATCTACCCCACCGGCGGTATCTTTCACGAAGTCAATAAAATTGCTGACCTGGCGATAGAACACAGAACCGGAAAAGGAAAATTTACCGCTGAACTTCCGTATGCCCGCTTCTGCAAAAGATGCTTTCTCCGGCCCCAGGTTTTCGTTGCCGATAATACCACCGCCTTTATAATAAAGATCTGTATAAGTAGGTAAACGCTGGGCAGTACCTGCATTGGCAAAGAGTTTTATATCGGGTGTAATATTAAAACCTATATCCGCACCGGGGAAGAATTGCCAGCCGTAAACCTTGTTATAATTGAGATAACCTCCTGCGGTAAAACTAAACCGGCGGTCGGCCGGCGACTTATACTCCCCGAACACGCCCAGGTTGGTGCGGTCGTGGTTACCGAGGTTGGAGCTTTTAATATGCTCGTAACGTCCTTCCAGGCCGGCGCCAAAGGTACCGATGGCAGTGGTAAAGGTGTTATTCAGCTCTGCGTCGAATACATGGGTATTATGAAGATTCCGGAATTTATCTGGTTTTATGTAGATGTAAGCATCTTTGGTATAGCGGTAGCTTATCCGCGGTGTCATCACCCAGTTGGGGTTCATGCGGGAGGTATTGCTCACGGCCGCAAAGAGGGTTTTCACCGTTTCTTCTGAGTTCAGATCGCCGGGAGCGGCGTAAAAACCGTTGGCGCCATAACCGTTATTTACAAAGCCGGCCATTACGTTGTATTGGTGCAGGGTGTCGCGGTTAAAGGCGGCCTGGTAAAATGCGCGGTAGTTGTCGTATGCCGTGTTATAGCGATAACCATTGCCCTGGTTGCGGCTGGCGGAAAGCGACTGGCTCACCCCGTTCTTTACTAATGCGCCGGTGGCGCCAATACTATATGCACCGTATAAATTATTGTTTTCGTTCTTTTTGAAACTGCTGCCCCCGCTGCCGCTGATGGTCACCCCGCTTTGGGTGGCTTTACGGGTTACGATATTAATAGCGCCGTTCAGTGCATTGATCCCGTAAATACGGGCGGCAGCGCCTCTCAGCACCTCTATGTGGTCCACATCAGCCAGTGAAATGGGCAGGTTCATGATATTATGGCCAGTTTGCGGATCGGTGATCTTTACGCCGTTCAGCAGCACGAGGGTCTGGTCAAAAGTGCCTCCGTCGATGCCAATATCCGCCTGGATACCGCCCGGCCCGCGTTGCCGCACATCCAGTCCGGGTACATAGGCCAGTACTTCCGTTACAGACGATACCGGCATGGCTTCAATCTGCCGGCGGGTAATAATGGTAATGTTGCGGTTCACCGCCTTTACGGGCGCTGCCAGCCTGTTTTCCTGCACAATCACTTCATCCAGGTGGTGGGTGGTGGTAAGCACCGAGTCTTCCCGTTGCTGCGCTGCGGCGCTTCCACAGAGGCTCAGGAACAGGGATATCAGTAATTTGTTATTTGGTACTGCTACACGCATCTCTCAAAATAGTTGCTAAAAGAGCGCAAAAGTACGTATTAAATCATTTATCTAATCATGTAAGGATATGCTGCAACAATAACCAAACCTTAGTGCGGTTAAGATATATTTATCTCCATAAAAAAATTTAATTTTGTGCAGCTATGTCGCCAGATAACAACAGGAAAGCAAAGATCCTCAAATGGATAAAAAAGCTCGGCTTCTGGGGCTTTCTTTTCTTCCTTGTAAAGGGTTTGCTGTGGCTGGCCCTGGGCTACTGGGGCGTATCTTTGTTCCGTTAAAAACGGAACACGCCATCTATCACCGTCACGGCTTCTCCTTTCAATAATACGCGGTCATTTTCCAGAATAACTTTCAATTCCCCTCCCCGTTTTGATGCCTGGTAAGCAAAGAATTGATTCTTATGCAACCTGGCAGCCCAGTAGGTAGCTAAACTGCAATGTGCTGAACCTGTTACCGGGTCTTCGTCAACGCCCACCGGTGTGGCAAAATAGCGGGAAATAAAATCGTATGGTCCGCCTTTGTCATCTTTCCCTGTAAGCACCAGCAGGTAAGGCGCCAGGAGGTTCCTGTCCGGCACAAAATCAGCCACGGCGGCGCCGGTTGGCAACTCTATAATATAGCGGTCTACGCTGTATGCCACATCAATGGCGTCGGTAAACAGCTTTCGCAGGTCGTCCGGCAGCGCTGCCCGGGTACAGTCCCGGGCCGGGAAGTTGAGCGTGATCCACCCGTTTTGGCGGCTGGCTGTTAGCACGCCGCTCAGCGTGGTAAAGGAAATGGTATCATCCGGCGCTACGAGCCCGGTTTCCCATAATACATGCGCGCTGGCTAATGTAGCATGCCCGCAAAGCTTCATTTCTACTTTTGGTGAAAACCAGCGCAGGTGGTACCCATTTCCCGCCGGCAGCAGGAACGCCGTTTCCGCCAGGTTGTTTTCCGCCGCAATGGATTTCAGTACTTCGTCGCCGGGCATTTGCTCCAGGAGGCATACGCCTGCCTGGTTTCCCTTAAATGGTTGTCTGGTAAAAGCATCTACCTGAAAAAATCTTACTTCCATATGTTGTTACTGATTGTTGCACAAAAATGCAGCGAATTATTTTCCAAAAACAGATGCAATTTTGATTATTTCGACCATATCAGATATAAAAAGGCTTCATGCAGGTGTTTGCATGAAGCCTTTAAAAATTGTGCTGATTTTACTACTTCTTCGGTGGAAGCGCAAATGCTATTGCATCATGTTCAAAATGACCTTTGTGAGAGCCATCGCAAAACGGTTTATTGGCAGAAAGTCCGCAACGGCAGATCCCTACTGCTTCCCGGCCGCCCAGGTCGTACTTGTTCCCGTTCTTATCCACGATCTCAAATTCACCTTCTATTCTCAGTGAACCATTGTTGTTTACTGTAATCTTTGTAGCCATAAATCTTCCTTATTTGAGCGGCAAAAGTAGGGAAAACAAATGGCTATTCCGTTAACAACATATTACGGTTGTTCTATCACGGAAAGGATGTTCCCTGCGGGGTCGGCAAACCAGGCAATTACAGGACCGCCTCCGCGGAAAATACCTTTCCCGTCTGTTTTAAGCTCGCCTTCATAGTGCTGGAACTGTACGCCTTTTGCAGTAAGCTTGTCTACCGCTTCTTCCACATTGCTTACCGGGAAGTTCAGCACGGTAAATGTAGCCGGTGTATGATTGGGCTTTTCGTAGATCATCACGGATGGCTCACCGGCAATTTTTAAGGTAAGCACAGGTTCTTTGGCGCCTGTTTCTACTTCTAATCCCAATGTTTGCTGGTAAAATTGTTTTGCCTGCTGCAGGTCATTTACTGAGAAACTGCTGAATGCTTTTGTTTTTCCAAACATAATAACTGGTTTTTCCGGTGAAGAATAATTAAGATGAAACAATGCCCGGCGGCCTGCTCCATTGAAATACCCGTTATGTAAATGTACTATCATCAGCCCGTAACTTCGGGGGGTAAACAAGGCAAATTAAGGGGCTTTTACGACATTATTGTACGAATTGTTTCACTGCCTCGCCCAGGTCATATACCTGCACTTTATTTTTCAACGCACCAGCCACAATGCTACTGCCCGCTGCGCTCCTGTAGCCGCCGGCGCAGTGTACCACCACGGGCTTATCAGATGGAATTTCGGAGATGCGTTCCCGTAGCTGATCAAGCGGAATAGCGATCGCATCATTAAATATTTTTTCATCACTTGCTTCGGATGTCATTCTCACGTCTACAATTGTGTAACGCTCCGGGTGTACCCTGAAATCCTCCAGTGGTAATGGCGCCATGGTTTCCCTGCCGTTGTTGGTGTAAACAGCAGCCGCTTTAATATATGGCTCGTAACCGATTTTAGCCGTTTTACGGATCACTTCCCATAGTTCGGTTTCATTTTCCGCCAGCAGGCAGTAAGATTCTCCCGGTGCAACGATGCTTCCCAGCCAGGTTTCAAATTTGCCGCCGTTCTGCAGGTTAATAGCATGGATTAAATGGCCTTGTTTAAAAAGGGATTGTGGCCGGGTGTCTATAACAGTAATATTTTCTTCAGCTATTGCGGCTGTTATCTTCACCTTATCCAGCGATGGTTGCAGGTCAGGCGCTCCTTCACGGTTTATACCTACATCGTAGGGAAAGTATTTCGGAACGAAAGGTTGCTGCGCCAGCAAGGCCGTTACAAACTCCGGTTCACTGAGTGGTTGCAGGCTCCAGTTGCTAACCTTCTCTACGCCAATAGTACTGCTATCGGCATCGCCGAGTGATTTGCCGCATAACGTTCCTGCACCATGTCCGGGGTATACCAGCACATCATCTTCCAGCACCATCAGCTTTTCACGCAGTGAATGATACATTTGTTTTGCCAGCACGTTACGGTCTGCCGTCACATTGCCGGTATGTTCCCTTAAATCCGGCCGGCCACAATCGCCCACAAATAACGTATCGCCTGTAAACACTGCCCGTGGCTCACCTCCGTATATCAGCACCACGCTGATACTGTCGGGTGAATGGCCCGGTGTATTCAATGCCTTGAGCACAATATCGCCCAGCATCATCCGCATTCCCTCATCAAAAGTTACATGCGGGTAAGCGGCGCCGGTACGTTTCGAACAATAAAGCGTAGCGCCTGTAACACGGTGCAGTTCCAGGTGACCGCTTACAAAATCTGCATGGGGATGGGTTTCAATTACCCCGGTGATCTTTGCATTCACGGCCTTCGCGTACTCCAGGTATGGCCTGATGTCCCTGGCAGGGTCTATCACGATGATCTCATGCGCCTTTTCACTGTAAATGGCATAAGCATACTGCGCCAGTCCTTTATCTTCAAATTGCTGAATATCCATGACCGTTTTACTTTAATGAAAAACTTTCCATGGAAGTTACAACAAACAGGATTATCACTTGTTTGT
>NZ_DATMTE010000255.1:0-18588 GCF_035564935.1 Chitinophaga sp.
ACGCTGATTACACTGATTTGATTACTTTGGATTTAAGATGATTCGGGGAGATTTAAGCGGATATATTCGCGTAAATCTCCCCAAGTCATTTTAATCATTTTATAAAATCCTAAAAAATAAAATCAGTGTAATCAGCGTAATCAGTTTAATCCTGAGTCAGACAAAATCCGCGGTTATTTCTTTACAAACGTGTACGTTTTGCCTGGCTGTGTTGCCAGGTCGTACAATATTGTATTGGGCAGCGGCAGTTCCGCTACTTTTGCTTTTTCACTTACCAGTGCAGGCGCTGTTGGTTCTACCTGGAAGAATGGATTGGTTTGCTCACCGGCAGCGGCTTTCAGCTGGCCATTTTCTTTCAGTGCATTGGGTACCCGCAAACGGCAGTTACCACCCAGCGTGGAGCGGATGGTAAGCTTACTCAACTGGCCGTTTTCCCACACCATTTCTTTGATCTCAAAACCACCTCGCGCACGTAAGCCGCTCACACGGCCATTCTTCCAGTCGTCCGGCAGGGCCGGTAACAGGTGAACGGCGCCGTCCTGGCTTTGCAGCAACATTTCACAGATGCCTGCTGTACAGCCATAGTTCCCATCGATCTGGAAGGGCGGATGTGCATCAAATAAATTGGGATAGGTACCGCCTCCGCTGTTCTCTCCTTTGTTTACTCCTGCAGGTGTGAGCTGGTCTTTGATCAGTTTCCAGGCGTGGTTACCATCCAGCAAACGCGCCCAGAGGTTCACTTTCCAGCCCATAGACCAGCCCGTGGAAATATCGCCGCGTTGCAGCAGTGAAGTACGGGCGGCGCTGAATAAAACCAGTGTGCGGTAAGGAGAGATCTGGTTAGCCGGGTACAACCCGAACAAATGAGACACGTGACGGTGCTTGTCGTTCGGGTTGTCAAGATCCTGCAGCCATTCCTGTAACTGGTTGTACTGCCCCACCTGCATGGGTGGCAGGCGTTTGCGTGCCGCCTTCATCTTTTCCACCAGCGCTTTATCTGTTTGTAAGATCTCAGCTGCGTGGATGGTATTGGTAAATAGATCAAATACCAGTTGATTATCCATGGTAGCGCCAGCCGCGATAGATACGCCGGGATAGGCTTTCGGGTTATTTTCCGGCGACATGGACGGGGATACTACCAGCCATTTATGTGTAGGTTCTTCTACCAGGAAATCCAGGTAAAACTGGGCAGCGCCTTTTAATGCGGGATATACCGTTTGCAGGTATTGCTTATCGCCGTTAAACAGGTACTTCTCCCAGGTATGCCGGCTTAACCATGCGCCGCCCATGGGCCACATGGCAGAATAGATACCGTCTACCGGGCCTGTAATACGCCACAGGTCCGTATTGTGGTGGGTTACCCATCCTCCGGCGCCATACATTACTTTGGCGGTTTCCCGGCCGGTAACGGATAAATCTTTCACCATTTGTATCAGCGGCTCATGCATTTCAGAAAGGTTGGTTTCTTCCGCAGGCCAATAATTCATTTCTGTATTAATGTTGATGGTATACTTGCTGCCCCAGGGTGGGTTCATGAGCGGGTTCCAGATGCCCTGCAGGTTGGCGGGCTGGCCACCGGGTTGTGATGCGGCGATGAGCAGGTACCTGCCAAACTGGAAGTACAGTGTTACCAGCTGCGGATCATTACCTTCCCTGAAATCCCTTACGCGGATGTCCGTCGGATTTTTGATGGAATCAGTGGTACCGAGATCCAGTTGTACCCGGTTAAAGAAATGCTGGTAGGCGGCGATGTGATCTTTCAATAAACCGGCGAAATGTTTTGGCCACACCTTTTGCATATAGGCGGTGGTGCGCTTTACTTCGTCGCCGCTGATATCTGCATAGTTTACAAAGTTGGTAGCAATGGAAACGTAGATGGTGACGGCATCGGCGTTGGTTACGCTGATAGTGTTGCCATCGGCGGCAGTTTTACCACCGGTGGTTTTAAATTTTACCTGCGATTGAAACTTCACCTTGCCGGGTACGCCGTCTTTATCGCCGCTGGTACCGGATAATACCAGTTCGTTATTACCACTGGTAACCACATTTGATTTTTGCGGGCTTTTCATGCCGGCGTTAAAAGTAATGCTGCCGGGTTTGCTGGCTGTAAGCTGTATAATGATTGCCTGATCCGGTATGGAAGCAAATACCTGGCGGGTGTACTTTACGCCGTTTACAGTGTAGCTGGTGGCAGCTACCGCCGTTTGCAGGTCCAGCTCCCTGGCATAGCCGGTGTACTGGTTGTGCCCCGGGAAATCCAGTTGCAGGTCGCCTACCGGCTGATAACACATGCCGTTGATCTTTTCCGCCTGGATATTTTTTGCCGCCATCTGGCTGGCTTCTTTCATTTTTCCATCGAAGATGAGTTGCCTGATTTCCGGCAGCGCTGCCAGCGCATGTGGATTATCGTTACGGTTAGGGCTACCGCTCCATACGGTATTTTCGTTTAGCCGTATCAGTTCGTTCTCGGGGTTGCCGTACACCATCGCGGCCAGCCGGCCGTTGCCTACTGGTAATGCCGCCTCCCATACTTTGCCTGAGGGGCGGTTATACTTTAGTTTCAGCTCCGTACGTTGTGCCAATGCAGGGAGCGATGTGAAGAGCGCTATAACGCAAACGGCTATACTAAGTGTGTTCCTTCGCATGAGATTTTTACAATTAAGTGGAATATAATTACTCCGGCAGGTTTTCTTTCAAAACGCCGAACTGGTTACCAGGTTTGTTACCCATCATTATTTTCAACACACCTCCTTTCAGGATGTCGGAATGCAGCAGGTATGTTTTCGTATAGGCTTTCCCGTTTAATGTGATGCCCTGCACGTAAATATTTTCCGCACTGTTATTCACCGCCTCTACTACAAATGGTTTGCCGGCGCCGGTATGAATAACTGCTTTATCTACCGACGGGCTGCCGATCACATATTTCCCCGAAGCAGGGAACACCGGGTAAAATCCGATCGATGAAAACACGTTCCAGGCTGCCATCTGCCCGCAATCTTCATTCCCTATAATTCCATCCGGCTGGTCGTGGTACATTTCTTTCATAATATACCGCACCTTTTCTGCTGTTTTCCAGGGCTGGCCTGCATACGTATACAGGTAAGCGATATGATGCCCCGGTTCATTGCCGTGTGCATACTGGCCTATTAGCCCGGTGAGGTCTGCAAGGCCACCCTTCTCTTCTTTCAGCGGCAGTGAAAAGAAAGTATCCAGCTTTGCCGCCATCGCCTTTTTACCTCCCAGCAAAGTAGTCAGGCCGGTTACATCATGCGGTACCAGCCAGAGATACTGCCAGGCGTTGCCTTCCGCCAGTTCCGGGTTGGGTGCGTGTGTGGGATCAAAAGAAGCGTTCATTATGCCCGCCGCATTTCTTCCCCTGAAAAATCCGCTGGCCGGATCAAAATACAATTTATAATTGGCTGCGCGTAGCTGAAAATAGTGGTAATCTTTTGTATGACGTAATTGTTTTGCCATCAGTGCGGTACTGGCGTCGCTGATGGCGTATTCCAGTGCGGTAGCTACCGATCGGCGGTACAGATCGTTGGGGATCACTTTGAGATCTTTTACATACATCATCCCCAGGCTGTCGGACATCGCTGTTCCTTTAACGGCGTTATACGCCCGTTCTGCATCAAATCCTTTGATGCCTTTGAGGTATGCCTCCGCAACAATTTGCATACTGCTGATGCCCACCATGGTGCCGGTTTCGTTGCCATACAAATGCCACTTGGGTAGCCTGCCCTGTTGCTCATAAACAGCCAGCATGGCATTTACCATATCGGCGGCTTTATCCTGTTCTATAAGGGTGTACAGCGGATGTGCGGCGCGGTAAGTATCCCAGGTAGAGAATATGGTGTAATTGGTAAATCCCGGATGATGATACACTTTTCTATCTGCGCCGCGATAATCACCGTTATGGTCATTAAACATGGCAGGATTGATCATGGTATGATACAGCGAAGTGTAGAAGATGCGTTTGTCGCGGGTTGTTCTGGTGGTCACTTCTATCTTCCCTAATTCTTTATTCCAGCTATCATCTGCCTGCTGTACTACCTGTTCAAAATTCCAACCGGGTATTTCCGCCTGTATATTTTCCAGCGCATTATCTGCACTTACGGGCGATATACCTACTTTCAGCAACAGCTCCTGCGGCGCATCGTCAAAGCTCAGCAAGCCTTTCACGGCAGGGCCCTGCCCCTGTTTGCCGGCCACCGGCGATGCTTCGTTGTAAATACGGAAATCTTTCACGGCAACGGATGTACGAACAGCAAAGTATACCCGTTGATCCTTTGCCCAACCGGTAGAATAACGATAGCCTTTGAAGGTACTGTCGTTCACCTGTTCAATAAATGTTTCCGTAGCCTTGTCCTGTGTACCTTCTTTCAGATCAATGATCACCCTGGCCGTTTTCCCTCCGGGGAAGCGGTAGCGGTGAAAGCCCACTCTCTCTGTAGCCGTTAGCGACGCCTCTACTTTGTAGTCGTCCAATACTACACTGTAGTAGCCGGCCTTCGCTACTTCGCCCTTATGTGTATACAGGGAAGCATAGCCCTTGCGGTGATCGGCTTCTGTTCCTTTGTCAGTTTTAATATCGCCGGTATAAGGCATCAGCAGGATATCGCCCAGGTCGCCGATACCGGTGCCGTTCAGGTGCAGATGGGAAAACCCGATGAGGATACTGTCGCCGTAGTTATACCCGGAATCCCAGTCCCAGCCTTTGAAAATATTAGCGGGTCCTACCTGCACTGCACCAAAAGGCACGCTGGCGCCTACAAACACATGGCCATGGCCACCGGAACCAATATAAGGATCTACATATTCCGTTAACCGCTGGCTACTTGCAGTACCAGCCAGCAACAGCGCCAGGCAGGTATTCAGTATACATTTCATATCGTTTTATTAATAGCGTGATCCCCTGCCGGTTAGCAGGGGATCACAGTGGTATTGTTGATGGGTTTAGCGGGCAGATTGCTCCAGTTCTTCGAGTGTCCAGAATTTATCGCGGCCGGCGGTGGCGGCTCTCATTTTTTTCACACTTTCCACATCTACTACCGGCGATTTTCCTCTTTCTCCTTTTCCGAAATTGTAACGCACATAACTTAATACGGATGCTACCCATTCGTCGGTGTTGGTAGCGCCGAAAGGAGCCATTACATCGGTATAGGTTTTACCGTCGATGGGGCCGGACAATCCATTGAGCAGTATTTTCATCATCAGCTCCTTGTCGCCGTTCACCCGTTTGGACCCTACAAACGGCGGTGCAGCGGCGCTGCCGCCTCCTACCACGATGCCTTTTCCATCGGGGCCATGGCAGGTGGAGCAAAGTTGTTTGTAGATATTGGCGCCATTCAAAATAAGATTGCGGTGGGCTGCCGGCATATTGGCGAGGCGGCTGCCAAACAATTTGGTATTGTTATTCACTTCCACGCTGTTAGCAACGCTGTTCAGCATTTTCGTATAGGCAGAATGGGTTACCATGGCTGTTTGCATGGCTTTTGCTTTCTCGGATTTGCTCACGGACAATGATAGCACCAGTTGTACCTGTACGGCTGCAGCAGGATCATTTTGCAGCGAAGCCAGTTTGCTGATCACTTCTTCATCGTCTTTTTTCAGGTAGGTTTCACTGATCCACACAGCGGCTTTTCTCACCTGAGCATCTGCATCGCCGAGGGCGGCGAACAGGGTTGGCTTATCGATGGCGTGCAGTCCTTCCAGGGTCCACAATGCATGGATCCGTGCCAGGGCGCCGGTGTTTTTACCGATGGTGGCATGCTTGCCGGTGGCGATGAGTTTGAGATCGGGCACTACCGACATATCATTGTTGGCAATTATTTCCTTTTGTGCATTGTCTCTCCACCAGCCGTTGGTATGATCCAGGTAAGTAAGGAGGGTGCTGCCGGAAGCGTCCAGCAGCTTAGGTTTGGCGTCGGGTTTATAGCCATCGTGCACCAGGCGGTAAATACGGCCGCGGCCAATATTTTTCTCCAGTCCTTTTTGCAGGATGCGGGGGCGCAGGAAGCTGCCTTCGGCTGTCCAGGTAGCTTCCTGGATAATGCCGCGGTACATATCCACAATGTACAGGCATCCATCCGGACCGGTGGTAGTGTTCACCGGGCGGAAGTTCATGTCGTAGGACGTGATAAATTCTTTCTGGCCATCGTAGGCATTCTTCAGGGTGATCTTACCATCCACATCGGTTACTTTCGCACGGCGGATCAAACGGCCTACGGGTTCGCAGATCAGCAGGTCGCCCTTAAGATCCGGGGGCAATGCGTCTCCCCGGAAAACCGACTGCCCGCAGCTGGCAGTAAAGTGATTGAGTGTAGTATCGGGGCGGAGCCGGTTCATACCTCCCTGTACATCGGGAGTGGCAATGATAGGCCATACCGCCAGGAAATCGCGGTTGTACTGGTCGTTGGGATTCAGGAAACCGTAAATAGGATTGATCTGGAAGCCCAGGGCCGGAATTTCGGCGCCTGCGCTGGAGAAATACAATCTTCCGTAATCATCATTTCCCAGTCCCCATTGTCCGCCGGGCGAATTGGTTAAGCTATCGGGCACCAGTTTACCAGCCACATACCGGTAACGTACCGGGTCGCAGCTTACATAGATCCAGTTGTCGATATTCCATACCAGGCCGCTCTTCTGGTGTTCCAGGTTGCGGGTATCCGGCTTGTCGTTTTTGTATACCAGTTCTTTCACATCTGCTACGCCATCGCCGTTGGTATCTTCATAACTCCTGATGTTATAGGTAAAGGTTTCATTTACCAGCAGTTTATGTCCTACGCACAGCATCATGCGGGGCAGCACCAGGCTGTCGATGAACGTGGAGCTTTTATCCATGGTACCATCGCCGTTGGTATCTTCCAGCAGGGAAATGCGGCAGATGGGCTGGTTTTCACCGGTCCCGTTGATGTCCTGCATATAGGTGCGCATTTCCGCCACATACATCCTGGCGTTGCCGTCCCATACAATGGCCACCGGCTCCTTGATCATGGGTTCGCTGGCCACCAGCTGCAGGTGATATCCTTCCGGCACCTGGATGGATTTCATACTTTCCTTTACCGTTTGATAGGAAGGAGAAGGATGGGGATTGACGATAATATTACCGGCAGCATCTTTTTTGACGCCGGTTGTTTTGGATACTTTACATTGATAGACAAACAGGCTGAACCCGGCCAGTGCCAATACCAGTAATGAGTTTCTTTTCATGAACGCGGAACTTTATTTAGCATTTAAAGAGAGAATGTATGTCACCATTTTTTTTGCATCTGCAGCCGCCAGCGAAGGATGGGCGGCCATGGGCACTGCGCCCCAGGTACCGGAACCACCGTTGATGATCTTGGACGACAACAGGTCTACATTAGCCGTTGAATACGGATATTTCTTTGCCACATCTGCATAGGCAGGGCCTACTACTTTGGTATCTACTTTATGACAGGCCAGGCAATCGGATTTGGTGAGCAACATTTTGCCCTCTTCGATGTCCTGTGGTTTAATGGCCGGTGCGGCAGTTGTTTTTGTTTTAGCGGAAGGAGAAGCTTTGGCAGCCGGCTTTCTGGCAGCCGGTTTCGTTTGGGCATTAACGGTACCCATCACACACATCATCAAAAAAAGCGGAATAGCTAAACGTTTCATATTGTAATACAGTTTTATAAAATACAATCAATTTTCTATTAATGTTACTTTGTTTTATTCCAGAAAATAAAGGTGCCACGGTCGGTGGATGTAATGATATCGATGGCGCCATTCTTATCCAGGTCGGTAACGAGGATATCTGATCCGGCGCCGGAGCGGTTGTGTACCAGTTCAGGTACAAACTCCGCGCCTCCCGGTGCATTGGGATTGCGCACGGTTTTATACACATATACCACCGGCGCGCCATAAGGATCGGGATCAAAATGATTATCGAGATGTGACCAGTAACGTTTACCCGCCACAAAATCGGGAATGCCATCGCCGTCTATATCCGCTACGGCAGTACCATGAATTTCAGAGATGGTTACATCCCCTGCATTTTTTGCAGAGAAGTCATCGCTGATCATGTGCATTACAAAAGAGATGTTTCCGGCGGCATTGCGCTTTTGCTCAAACCAGGCCAGGCCAAAACCATGTGCGTTGAGGCTGGTCACCACATCGTTGAGGCCGTCGCCGTTTACATCATAAACCGCCATCACCGCGCCACCGGCGCCGGTGCTGCGGTGCCCGTAGCGACCCAGTACTGCTGCATGATAGATCCACGGTGAGCCGGATGAACGGGCCGGTTGTTCCCACCAGCCATAGGCGTTGATAATATCCGTACGTCCGTCGCCGTTAATATCGCCGGCGCCGATGCCATGTCCCATGGCGTAGCCTTTCTCAGAAATATTATGTGCGATCCAGGGCCTGGCAGGATCGGAAGGATCCGGTGTGGCATACCGTACAAATCCATCGGCTCCGTAAATCAGTTCAGGTTTTCCATCGCCGTCTATATCCCGGAACAGGGTCACTTCTGTTTGTACAGAAGGAATGATCTCAAATTTTTCCCAGCGCCGGGAAGCGCCTTTGGGATTGATGTAGATGGCTGCGCGTGGGGTACCGCTCAGGATATCCGGCCAGCCATCGCCATTAAAATCGAAGGTATACTGACAATTGATCTCCGTAAATTCTTTGGAAGGATTGTAAGTAAGTGCAGGATTAATTTCACGGGAAGTGGTATAATCCGGGCCGTAGAAAATATTCAACCCGGCTGCAACATCTGTGTGGCCGTCGCGGTTAAAGTCCGCTGCTGCAGCTCCCCAGGAGTAGTACATATCATTGATCCGCTGAATGCGGAAACGGTCGCTGGTCTTTTCTTCCGGCAATTTGCGGATAGCAATATCTTTCAGACAGATATCCTTATACACAACGGTACCACCGCTTACGTAGAGCGCTACGGGGCCGTAGCCATTCAGTTCTTCCGTAGCGGCGCCCAGTTCACGGCCATCGTTGAGAAAGGTGCGGATAATATCGGCATCCAGCATCACTTCTACCTGGTTCCATTCATTACTCTTCAGGGCTGTTTCCGGGCGTGTGAGCGGTAAAGCGGGTCCGGCCGCTGGTGACCGGCGGGCCTGCTGGTTATTATTATCAGATGATCCGGGTTTGGGTGGCAACGCCAAACGTACAATGCTACCGGCAGCCCTTAAAGGTATGCGCGCGGTTTCAGTGCCGTCGTTTTTCAGTTTGATCCGGTAAGCGGTAGCAGTTTCGTTTTTGATGGAAACAAAAATGCCCTGCATCCCGCTGTCTGTTTTTTCTGCGCGGAATAAAAACCCGGCTTCAGCGCCGGCAGCGCATTTAAACAACGCATGAAACCCAACGTCTTCGTAGGAGCGGTTCAGCAGCGCCCAGCCGGCTTTTCCCTTTTGGGAAGTGGCAGTAATTTCTCCGTTGCGGTTTACCCAGCCGGCATGCCCGCGGAGCGACCATGCACTCATATCCGTACCGGTAAAACGGAAGTCCGGTTCAAAGCTAAGCCCGCGTGGCAGTGTTTGTGCGGCCGGCAATAGGTATAATAAAAGCAGTAAACCGGAAAGAAACGAAAAGCGCATGAAAAACATTTAGCTGTTAACGATAAAAGTTAAATATTGGCGGCTACATGCTGTATGAGCCAGTCGCCCACTTTAGCATAATCTATATCCTGGAAATCAGGACTCCATTGTTCTACCGAGTACACGCCTTTAAAGCCGGCCTTTTCCGTCATTTTTACACAGCGGTCAAAATCATATGACACGTGTTCCATGTTACTGTTGAAGTTCATCGCCTTGGCGGAGATCAGGCCGGCGTACGGCAATATTTTTTCCAGCGAAGCAAACATGCCGGTCTTGGGATAATTGCCGAAATCAGGCAGTGTATAGATGTTCCCCGGACCGGCCGCCTTTACGATCTGCAGATGTATATCCGGGTTCATTTCAATCCCGAAGTGATTTTCCGTGAGTAAGATCAGTCCCTTGCTTTTGGCGTAGTGGTTCACTTCTTTCATGGAGGCAATGCTTTTTTCCACCGAACCGTTGGCATGGCCCGGGTTGATGCGCACACATTGTGCTCCCAGCAGGGCAACGGCATCTATCCAGCCTTTCACATGCTGCAGGCTGCGTTCCCTTTCTGTTTCATTTGCAGACGCCAGGTCGTAATCGCTATCTACCTGTACATTTACCAGCTGGCTTCCACTGGCTTTGATCTTACTTTTCAGTAATTCCAGGTAGCCCGGTTCCAGCGATTCAAAATGATTACTCCAGTATTCGAGTTTACTCACCCCGAACCTGTCGCGGTAATACTGCGGTACATCCGGCAGCGTGAGTTCGTCTTTGATAGTGGGCAACTCTTTGGGTTTGGTTTGTTTAAAGCGGTAACGCATCAGCACAGTTCCCATACCGATACGATCCATTTTATTCCGGATCAGCGGCCGGGCGAAGGCGGGCAGCATCCACACGGATAGCAGCAGGCCGGATGATTGAAGGAGGAATGTTCTTCTCTGCATGGAACTATTGTTTTATGTTTTCCGGGAGGGCAAACGCCACGTAAGAGCGTGGCAATGCGCCGGGTAATACGGATCTGTTTATACTTTCTTTTGTAAACGGGGAGGTAGCGCTTACCACGATGAACTGCCGGCCGTTGGCTTCATACATGGCTGGCATGCCATAGGTTTCCCAGGGCAGATCTGCCGACCACAGCTCCCGGCCGTTCTCCGCATCAAATGCATATATTTTGCCTCCCTTGGAGGTGGCGAACAGTAATCCGTTGGAAGTAACGATCATGCCTTTCCGCTGGGAGCCGATGGGGATACCGGTATTTTTTCCACCCAGGGCAGCAACATTGGCATCCTGCCCCAGTGCATGCCGCCATTTCACGGTGCCGGTATTAAGATCATACGCCATCACAGAAGACCATACGGGCTTCATCAGGTCAGGATATTCCAGGCCGTAGTCGCTGATGTAGCGGGTTGCCGGCGTATCCACATCATGCGGGTAATAGCGTATCCCGTTCCGGCCAACCGGTGAGGTTTCCGTAAGCGGCGCCCCACCGGAAGCCACTACATTGCCTGCCGGCATCACCGGCACCTCTTTCCTGGCAACGGTAAACCTGCTGCCTGTCACATCTCCCGCGAGATAACGGTAAAGTTCATTCACCGTTTTCTCGTCGATATGCTGAAAGCCGGGCATCTGCCCTTTGCCCGTGGCGAGCACGTTTTTAAAATTATCGGGATCCACCCTTTTGCCTAAATCCAGTAACGAAGGGCCCGCAGCGCCGGCGCGGTTTTCCCCGTGGCAGGCCTGGCAGTATTGCTGGTAGGCTTTCATGCCGCGGTTGTTGGTAGCGCCGTTAACGCGGGCTTCTTTATCTCCCATTTTCTCCAGTTTATACACCGAAGGATAATCCTGGCTGGAGATATAAACAATCCCTTTACCGGGATCGGCGGCAGTGTTACCAAGATTGGCGCCACCCACCGCCCCGGGTATCACCACTATTTCGTGCTGATCGGAAGGAGGTGTAAACAAGCCGGTACGGGCGGCTTTCAGGCGTTTTTGCCAATGCGCCGTTTGAGCCGGGGTGAAATACGGATTGAGGTCGTGTGCCGTTACTGTGTGACGGGTGAAGGGCTCCAATGCAGGCTGGAAAGGTTGTGTAGGCCAGGCTTGCTCACCAGGCATTTCGCTCGGTGGCACCGGTCTTTCTTCGATGGGCCACAGCGGCTCGCCGGTAACACGGTTAAAGGCAAACAGGAAGCCATGCTTGGTGGCCTGGGCTACGGCATCCACCTTTTTCCCACGGTGCTTAACGGTGATCAGCTGGGGAGCGGCGGTCAGGTCATAATCCCAGAGATCGTGGTGCACAAACTGAAAATGCCACAACCGTTTACCGGTGCGGGCATCCAGCGCCAGCAGGCAGTTGCCGTAAAGATTACTGCCAATACGATCGGCCCCGTAGTAGTCGTATGTAGGAGATCCCAGCGGGAAATAGGCGATCCCCCGTTTGGTATCGATAGATATTTCGCCCCAGGTATTAACGCCGCCCGCGTACTTCCAGGCATCTTTTGGCCAGGTATCATAGCCATATTCGCCGGGTTGGGGAATGGTGTGAAAGGTCCATACCAGTTTGCCGGTGAGCACATGATAAGCCCGCAGGTAACCGGGAGGGGAGAAATAATTCTCCCCGGGAGAAGATCCCAGGATGATCAGGTCTTCAAAAACACGACCCGGTGTGGTAGACTGTACGCGGCCTATGGTAGCCGGATCGCGGTCCAGTCCTTCTTTCAGCGATACACTGCCGTTGTTGCCAAAACTCAGTATAGACTTCCCCGTAGCCGCATCAATGGCCTGGAGGTGATTGTTCAACGAAAAAATGATCCGCCGGTCTTTCCGGTCTTTGCTTTCCCAGTAGTTCAGGCCCCGCCAGGTGATCCCTTTCAGGTTGGCATGGATCCACAACTCTTTCCCCGTGGCCGCGTCCAGGGCTACCAGGGAATAGTTTTTTGCAACTACATACATCACTCCATCCACTACAACGGGATTGAACAGGTACTCGGTGCTGTCGCCGGTGGCGTAGGTCCAGGCAACGGACAACTGAGCTACATTGGCTTTGGTAATTTGTGTCAGTGATACGTACTTCGACTGGTCCGGGCCTCCTCCATATTCCTCCCAGTTCCTGTTGGCCCGGGTAATTTTCCCAGATGTGTTACCGGTATCCCGGAAACTCGAATGACAGGCTACATCTCCCAAAAGAAAAATTCCTGCCAGTAAGGTTCCTGAAAAATAAAGTAGCAATGGCGTCTTCAAATTCCTCATTATTGATTCCTGTGTTTTTCATAACCCGGTGATCAGAGTGTCCTGTATAACGTGAATAATTGGGTTATTTGAATATTACTGCAAGTAAAGCGGGAGGCGATAATAAATGATTAATAAAAGATTAATCCGGGGATTTCCGGAAAAAAAAGACAAAAAAAAGCGGTTATCGCACTAACAGGAGCACTAATTTACGGTTAAGGGGCGGGAAAGGATGGTGTCAGGAAATGGTTTGCTGAAAATCAGGCTGATAATCTTCCCCATATAATTTCCGGTAATCGCGCACGAAATTTTCGAAGGCGGCACGTGCGAGGGAATGCTTTCCCAGGATCACCAATGCCTTGCATTTCCATCGCATCACGTCTTCATTTACCGGGTCAAATGCATACAGGTAATCTGCGATGCGGACCAGGTAAGCCGGATCTTCTTTAATGTCTGACGAAGTGGCAAACCGGAGAAAGCGGTCTGTGATATTGTTGGAGATCTCTGACTTGAAAGGGTCCAGCCATTCATGTTCTTCAGTGGGAAGGAAACTTCCCCGCTGGATAATGGCGGCCATTTCGGTGATGCCGGACTTGCCGGGTGTAGTTTGACGGGCGCCGGCCAGGTAAGCCATATAATCTGTATACAGCTGTTCCGAAGCTTTTATTTTCCAGTAGCCGGTGTCTTTGGATATTTCGCAGCCATCGATCTTATCGAGGATACTTTTGAGTTTGGCAATATTTACCGCAAGGTTGTTGCGGGCGCTTTCCGGCGATTTATCAGACCAGAGCAGTTCTTTCAGTTTTTCCGCACTGATGCCCCGCTCCCATTTCACAGTATACAACAGGATAATGAGGAATAGTTCCTTGATGAGGGGGGTGAATAATTTAGTGACTTCCGTTCCGGTAGCGTCAAACACCTGGAAATCGCCAAAAAGATATATGGCGTTTTGTTGTTGCTGCCGGCCGGTAAAGCTGATTTCCGTGGCGCCGCTAAAGCCCGGAGACGTTTCGTTTTCCCCCAGGTTCCTGCGCATATTCTTTTTCCGGAACCAGATCAATGCACTTACCAGCACGGCAAGCACCGTGATCAGCGCGATAGCGAGCCACCAGGCAGGTTCTATACCAGCCGGCGCCTGCAGCGGGGCAGCTACGGCAAATGGCGGATCGTAAAGCGAGTAGATGCTGACGTTAGTCCGGCTGTGATCATCGGGGCTGTACAGGGTAACTGCCACAAAACGTTTATCTGCCGGGCTGTGGAAAAGGTCTGCATAGGCATCTACATCCTGAAATTCAAAAGGGATCTTGTCGCCCACCGCCTGGTATTCCGGGCTGGTAAGTGAGCCCCGGATCATTTGCAGGGTGCTGTTGAATTTATTCTTGGGAAATATCAGCCCATAGAATGCCTGTTCTTCCTTCCGGATGACCAGGGAGTTGGCAAATACAAATTCCTCCGAATCTTTTTTCAGCTCATACAGTTTTTTGAAAGTATGCTTTGTGGCGTCGTAATACTGGAGATCGTATAAATTTTTCGGGTTCAGTACCTGTTTACCGGAAGCACTGCCATAACCGCCTATCATATATACACCGTTACTATCTTCTCCCGCGGCGGCAAGGTAGCGGGGCGTAATGGAGCTACCGGCGGAATCGCGTTGCCCGGTAGCGGGTAAGTGTGTACTGAAAATATCACTTTTATAGATGAAGAAGCCGTACCCATTAAACGTATACAAAACACTATCTCCCTGGAGATATTTATTAAAATGGCCATATCCGGCGGGGCGACCGGGATTACCGAGGCGTTTGTTCCAGGACAGGGAGTCGGTGCGCAGCGTGCCCATCACACTGAGGTCGCGGGAGAAGGTGTAGATCTCTTTGGTAGCAGCATTATACACCGATTGGTAGGGACTGAACAGCATTTGTTTACCAGTGGTATAAGCAGCGGGGATTATTTTATTGGAGGCTACGGAATAGCTGAACAGCGAGTCGGAGGTTACCAGGTACAGTATCCCTTTTTCCTTGTTGAAAGCTACGCTGGCCGGGCCGTTTACAGAAAAATGCTGTAGTGGCTGCCAGTTGCGGTGCATCTTTTTTATCCAGAGAGGATTTACTACAACGCCCGGCTGCCTGCCATGGGTACTTGCCGCCACTGTGCCGTTTTCTTCATTCAGCGGCCAGGTATACCGGAGTGCGCCATTTTCCTTTACCTGCACATTGCGGATCTTCATGGGTGGCACATCCGCATTACGAAACGACTGGTAATCGTTTGCGCCAAAGAAGATCTTATAGCAAGCCTTCTCCGGAAAATTTACTTTTTCACTAACAATCTCCCCGTCACGCACAACGGTGAGCATTCCCCGCTGTGAGTCAAATTTCAGCCGGATGGTATGCCAGTCGTCGTTTGTACCAAGCCCCGGGATGCTAAAGGAAATATGTGAATAGCTATCGCCCAGTACCACGCGGAAATGCTTATCCCCGAATTTAGGGTCGTAATCGTACAGGATATCTATGTTCTGTGTTTCATCGCGGATGATCCTGACCACATAGCCGAAATAATTTTTTTGCTGGGGGATAAAGGAGATCTCGAAAGATAATTCAAAGCTGCCGGTAAAGCAAAGGGCATTGGCGGTTCCCAGCGCTAATCCTGTCCGTTTGTCCTGTATTACTTCATGACTGTAAAAACCCAGTCCGTCCGTTTGTCCGGAGGCGGTATAGGTGCAGCATAGCAACAGGAAGATACATAGACAAAGATTGTGGAATTTTATCATTACCGGTGTTACTTAAAATAGATCCCTTTTGATGGTACTTACGGGGTAAAATACAAAATTCTGCTCCGTAAGTACCATTTGCCGGGAAATCAAAAGTAACAGGAATAATATTTATTCCAAAACCGCTTACAACATTTTAAGGTTATTCCGCGCGCATGCTTTTCACGGGGTCTGCCAATGCGGCTTTCAACGCCTGGTAACTGATAGTACCGATAGCAATAACAAGGGCAATGAAACCGGATACGGCAAATACCCACCAGCCGATGCTGATGCGGTAGGCGAATACCTGCAGCCATTTGTGCATAAAGTACCAGGCCACGGGGGTAGCTATTACAAAAGAGATCAGCACCAGTTTAAGGAAATCTTTGGATAACAGGTTTACGATATCTGTTACAGATGCCCCCATTACCTTACGGATGCCTATTTCCCGCGTACGCTGCAAGGCGCTGTAGGAGGCCAGTCCGAGTAAACCAAGACATGAAATAATAATGGCCAGTACGGCGAAGTTGAAGAAAAGTTTACCAAAGCGTTCTTCAGACCGGTACTGCCTGTCAAAAAATTCATCCAGGAAAAAATAACTGAACGGGCGGTTGGGTATCATCGTTTTCCACTTACGTTCAATGGCTGCAATAGTGCCTGACAGATCGCCCGGCGCTACGTTCACCGATACCATTTCACAGTCCCGCGGCTCCAGGCGCATGGTAAGGGGTTTGATATCTTTCTGCAGTGAGCGGAAATGAAAATCCTTCACCACGCCTATGATGGCGCCGGTATGGCCCCATTGCCGGTAACTTCTGCCGATGGCCTCCGCCGGGGTGGCGTAGCCAAACAGCTTTGCCGCAGCTTCGTTGATCACCAGGGCATGCGAGGAATCGCTGCCAAAGTCGCGTGAAAACCCGCGGCCAGCCACTATCTTCATCTTATACTGCTGTAAAAAATTATAATCCACGGAATACAGGTCCAGGTTGGCTACCTGCATCTCTCCCTGTTTATTCTGTATTTCTGAATAAGCGCCATTGGTTTGGCCACCGGGAATACCTGAGGAAACGGATACCGAAGTTACTTTCGGAATATCCACAATAGCTTCGCTGAAGCTATGCATAGCCGGATCGCCGTGAGCATCTATCACCAGCATCTGTTCCTTGTTAAAGCCCAGATCCTTGGTATGTACGTAGTGCATTTGAAGATATACTACCATAGTACCCGTGATCAACGCAATGGAAATGGCAAACTGTGTAACCACCAGCCCTTTCCTTAAGAAAATACCTTTTGTGCTGGTAGAGAAACGGCCTTTCAGCACTGTTACGGGTCTGAAAGCCGATAGTACCAGCGCCGGGTACACACCTGCCAGCAATCCTATACCAATGGCGGCTGCCAGCAATATTCCAATGTACCAGCCATTGGCCAGCAAACCGGTACTGACAGTTTTACCCGCCAGCAGGTTAAAGGACGGCAACAGGGCTACAAACAGTATCATTGTAAATACAAAAGCCATCAGGCAGAGTAATATACATTCTCCTATGAATTGCCGGATCAGCTCCATGCGGGTGGCGCCCACTACTTTGCGGATACCTATTTCCTTTGCCCGTTCCACTGATCGTGCTGTAGTGAGATTGATAAAGTTAATACAGGCGATAAAAAGGATAAAGATGGCTATAATGGAAAAAATATACACATTAGTGATACTGCCATTTTCAAAAGCGGGCCTGTCTGAATGCAGGTAGATCTGTTCCAGTGGTTGCAGCATGATGGTATAGAACATCTTTGCCTTTCTTCTTTCGTCGCCGTTATGCTGTTCCACAAAATCAGGGAACTTAGCCGCTAACATAGCAGGATCAGTATTGGGTTTCAGCAGCAGGAAAGTAACCGCGCCAAAATTGCCCCATGCCTCATCAAGACCTGGATTCAGTTTTATCAAACTACCCATTGATACCAGCATATCTGCCTTGATCTGTGAATTTTCCGGCATATCCTCCATTACACCGGTAATTGTTGCGGGTATCAGGTCGCCGGTAAGCAATATTGTTTCTCCAACAGGATCTTTATCTCCAAAATATTTCTTTGCCGCCGTTCTGCTCATCACTATACTGTTCACTTCTTTCAGCGCCGTAGCCGGGTTACCGTATACCAATTTGAAATCAAATACACGAAACACCGATGAATCGGCAAATAGCGAGCGTTCTTCCTGGAAGCTCAGGTTGCCTTTCTTTACCAGCAGGTTCGCATTACTAAAGCGGGTAAAGGCTTCTATCTCCGGGAAATCACGTTGCATATTCGGACCAAACGGCCAGGGTGTAATACCGCCTTTAATGGTTTCACTGGGCGTTTTTACATCGCAGGTAACCTGGTAAATACGGTTCCCTTTGCTGTGAAATTTATCATAGCTTAGTTCAAAGTGAACATACAGGAAAATAAAAAAGCAGGCAGTAAGGCCAATAGTGAGGCCCATTACATTGATAAAAGAAAAGACTTTATTTCTCCAGAGATTGCGCCAGGCAATTTTGAGATAGTTTTTAAGCATGGACAGAAAGTTGGAAGTTGGGAATACCGGTCGCACAAGGTCCTGGTGGTGCAGCGAACAAAATGCCAGTGAAAGGGGGATGTTAAAATCAGGGGATATTGAATAAGCGGAATTTATAATTTGTCCGGATTTGATCAGGAGGTGTCCGGAAATGGACGTGGGGTGGTGGCTTAAAAAGTAGGTTTCATTGCGTTCGCAGCAGTAATCAGATTCCTTATTTCTGCTGCTTCGGAGTGGTAGTAATAAGACATTACGGCGGCATACCGTTCATACAGTTCATCGTTAGCGTGCACCCGCTCACTTTCTTTAGACCGGGATGCGATTCTTATTTTTTTTGATGGCGCATCAGCCTTCGGCGTTTTGCCGGATTTTGTAGAATATCTCCTTTTCATATTCAACTAAATTAAGACATTTTCGCAGTATTCGAACAATTTGGCAGGGTTATCATGCAATATGTCAATGCAATGTGGTAACTGCCCCATAGGGACGTCTGTAGAAATTGCACAATAACTGGAAAT
>NZ_DATMTE010000256.1:0-1820 GCF_035564935.1 Chitinophaga sp.
AAAAGATTGGGCACCTTACCCGGTAGGACCCGGTAAGTTTAAGCTGCATGTGGATGGCCAGGCCTTAGCGCCCACTTTTGGAGAAAGTGGCGACGGAGCCTGGAAGTGGTACAATGGCGGGGAGATAAGAGTTGAAAAGGATTCGGTTGAGTTGGTGCTGCAAGACTTAACAGGCTTTAATGGCCGCATAGATGCTATCTTGTTCAGTCGTGGAAGCAATACAGAACCTCCAAATGAGCTAGCGGCCTTAGATGGTCTACGTAATAAACTATTGGGCCTGCGTGCGGGGTTGAAAGAAATGGGCGATTTCGACCTTGTGGTGGTGGGTGGCGGTGTAGCGGGAACGTGTGCGGCGATATCTGCTGCCCGTTTGGGCTTGAAAGTGGCACTCATTCAGGATAGGCCATTGCTTGGTGGGAACAATAGCTCAGAAGTGCGTGTGCATCTTATGGGCGATCTGGATAAGAGTTACTATCCAAAGTTGGGAAGGATTGTTCGCGAATTGGATAATGGTGACCCAGGTAATGGTAATCCGAATGCCAAAGAATATGGTGATGCGCGTAAATTTGCCATTGTAAAGGCGGAAAAGAATCTTTCGCTGTTTGTTAATACCCATGTGTACCAGGCGGAGACGGCAAATAACACCATTAAGGCAGTCATTGGCCGTGATATTGAGACAAATCAGGAAAGAAGGTTCACCGCTAAATATTTCGCGGATTGCACGGGGGATGGTACCCTCGGTTTTTTGGCTGGTGCAGATTTTCGTATGGGACGGGAAAGTAAACAGGAAACAGGCGAGTCCTTGGCCGCCGATCAAGCAGACGATTTTACCTTGGGCACTTCCAATTTATGGGCATCTTTACCTGTTGATAGCGTAACGGCATTCCCTGAAACACCTTGGGCACTCACTTTTTCGGAGGAGTACCATATTGATGAAGAACAGTCAGATTGGCAGTGGGAAACAGGTTTCGGCAATTTTAATACAATTACCGAAGCCGAGCAGATAAGAGACCATAATCTTCGGGCGGTATACGGCAACTGGTCATATCTAAAAAATAATAAACCCGAAAAATATGATAAAAGGGAGTTGGCATGGGTTGCTTATATTGGTGGAAAACGGGAGTCGAGGCGCTTATTGGGCGATCATATCCTGACCCAGATGGATGTGCAGGAAGGTAAAGTGTATCCGGATGCAACTGTGACGGCTACATGGACCATCGATCTTCATTTTCCAGATAAGAAAAATAGTCTCTATTTTCCTGATGAAGAATTTTTTGCTGGCACCAAACATATTCGCGTAGCACCCTATACCATCCCTTATAGATGCTTATATTCACGAAACGTGAGTAACCTGTTTATGGCAGGCAGAGATATCAGTACCACACACGTAGCCTTTGGAAGTACGCGTGTGATGCGTACCTGCGGGATGATGGGAGAGGTGGTGGGAATGGCTGCTTTTGTGGCTAAACAGCATCAGACCACACCTCGTGGTGTGTATGAAAAATATTTGCCGGAATTTATGGGCATGATTAAGGATTGAAATATTCCTTAATCATGCCTTTCACCATCAGCGATTTGCGCTATTTCAGCTGAAGATAGGCTTTCGGCAAAGACCATTACGTTCTTCGCTAATCCCTGGTAAATCCGCTCGCCAGGGAATTCTTCGTTCTGTCCTAACTGCCATCTATTGTTGTTGGCTAGGCTTACATCGGGTGCTACGGCTAAGCGTTCTTTTAACGTTCCATCTATGTACAGGTACAGGTTTTTGCCATCACACACGCCTGCCACATGATGCCACTTACCATACCAATCAGCAGGGA
>NZ_DATMTE010000257.1:0-2186 GCF_035564935.1 Chitinophaga sp.
ATACAATAAATACAACCGGATCTATCAGCAGGGGTATCGTCCTACTGCTTGCGGGTACGCTTGCAGTAAGCAGCTGTTCGAAAGAATTTCTACAGCCAGACCCGCTGTCTATCTATTTACCCAATGAGACCTTTAATACCGAGTCGGGACTGCTGTCGGCCATGGCCATCTGCGACCGTCATCTGAAAGGGTATTGGGCCACGGATAATAATGAAATGCTGACCCTGGGGACAGAATACATTTTCTCCGAATTGATGGTCGCAAGTAATACGGACAAACGCAGTATGATGGCAGACATCGCCAACATGCTGACGCCGACCAGCGACAACTCCACCCTGCAGAATCTGGACCGCTCAAATAGTATGTGGTATTTATGGCAGGAAACCTATAAAGGCATCAGTTATGCCAATACGATTATCAAGTATGTGGATCAGGTGGAGACCTTGAGCGAAGAGGATAAAAATGCCTACAAAGGACGGGCTTATTTTCATCGTGCTTTTCGGTATATGGCATTGGTATTTCAATACGGTGACGTCCCTTTGGTCACGACTATTATTGATGGACCAAAACAAAACTACCGCAGTACCAAACGCGAAGCCATTCTTCAGATGATCACGAAGGATATGGAATTTGCTGTCCAATGGGTGCCCGACCAAAAAAATATGAACCTAATCGGCATGATCAATAAGGGGGCCTGCCGCATGCTGCTCACAAAATGTTACCTGGCCCTGGGAGAATATCAGAAGGCGAAAGAACAGACGGATATCCTGATTGATCAATCGGGTTATTCCCTGATGACCGAAAGTTTTGGGACGTTTAACGATGGGGGTGAGGCGCAGACCTGGCCCATTAGCCGCAATGTCATCTGGGATATGCACCGCCCCGAAAACAAATTGATCCCGACTAACCGGGAGGTGATCATGGGCATGCCCAACCGTGGTGCCGATGCGGAGTCTTTTGTCAAAATGTTGACCATGCGCATTCTATATCCTTTCGTATTCGATAGCCGGATCCAGACGACCGATGGGCAGCAGGCCTTGCTGAATATTAAACGGAACAGTGGGGATTATAATGCAAAATATGATTATATGCGCGCTTTCGGCCGAGGTATCGCAACATTCCGGCCCACGGCTTTCCAGTCAAAGGGGGTATGGTCTGTCAACGGTAAACTGGATGATGGCGACTTGCGCCACAGTTCCAAAGTAGGGAATTGGGTGCGCATGGAAGATTATAAGGTAAATAACAAAGCTTCAAAAGATTTCGGAAAACCGATCACATTGAACGATCCGGAAACGGGCAAATTGTTATGTACAGATTCCATTCGCCGTTGGTACGACGTACCACATTATAAGTTTTTTCTGGATGATCCCGTCAGTGAGGCAAATATCAGCGGATCGGACGGCTCAAGGGGTGCAACCAACGGTAGTATTGCCGACTGGTATCTATACCGTTTGGCGGAAGCTTATCTTTTGCGTGCTGAAGCAAAATACTATATCAATCCCGCCGATGGAACGATAAAGGATGATCTAAATGCGGTGCGTCAACGGGCAAAATGTACGGAACTGTACCAGGGGTCTGTAACGATTGGGGATATTATGAATGAACGGGCACGTGAACTCTATTGGGAGGAATGGCGGAATGTCGAACTGAAGCGGGTATCCCTGTGCTTGGCCCGCAGTGGTAAACCCGATGAATGGGGGAACGTGTATAATCTGGAAAATTTCGATAAACAGAGCGGTACAGATGCTACTGGTGGGAGCTACTGGTACCAACGTATAGTGCATTACAGCCTGTACAATAAAGGTGTCATTCATGTGAATGCTACAGGCCTCAGTGATATCAACTACACCATGGATAAAAAGAATATGTACTGGCCAATTCCGAATGTGGCAATTACCTCCAACATTAAAGGGCAATTAAAGCAAAACTATGGCTACGACGGCTATAACGCGGCAACTCCAGTATGGGAAAAGTGGGAGGATGCAGTTGCGGATGAAGCCAAGGCAGAATAGTCAGGCGTATAGGGTCAGAGCTGATTTGCACAACCGCGAATCGCTCAGGCCTGTTTTTGAAAGATCAATAGATTAAAAATCAATACCTTTTGTTATGATAAAAAATGTGTTTTTGTTTTTACTTTTTCTTCCGTTTAAATTTTGTATTGGACAAACGGAGCTAACAAATTTTCC
>NZ_DATMTE010000258.1:0-2781 GCF_035564935.1 Chitinophaga sp.
AAGGTTTTTTTAAATATGAGATTCTCTGTATTTTTTCTATTTATTGGCGTGCTGCAGTCCTATGCCAAAGGCTATAGCCAGAACATCACAATTTCAATGCAGCAGGCGTCTGCCGAAAGTGTATTCAGAGAAATTGAAAAACAAACAGGTTTTGGATTTATTTATGCCAGGGAAGAACTGGCCAAAATGAAGCCCATTGATCTGAGAGTGACCAACGCCGCGCTGACCTCCGTATTAAATATTGTTTTCAAAGATCAGCCGCTGACATATACGATTTCCGATAAAAATATTGTTGTTAAAGGAAGGACGGCCGGTTCCCGGAATGAAAATGTAAATAGCCTGGCCCCGCCGATTACGATTACGGGGGTTGTTTTAGATGAAGACGGGCAGCCGCTGGCTGGGGTGAATGTCGTTTTAAAAGGTACTTCGAAAGGTGTTTATACAGACAGGGAGGGTAAATTTTCTATTTCGATAAATGATGCCTCCAGGAATTCCGTCCTTATTTTTTCGTCCATTGGAATGAAAACACAAGCGGTTACCATTGACAAGCAAACAACGATTAATCTCAAAATGAAGCCGGAAACAATTGGGCTCAATGAAGTGGTTGCTGTTGGCTATGGTTCAGTGCGCAAGAGCGACCTTACAGGTTCAGTTGCTAAAGTAACGTTAGATGATGCTTCGGAAAAACCTGCAACGTCCGTTGAACAACTACTTCAAGGGCGGGCTTCAGGGGTGCAAATTACCTCCAATACCGGTGCTCCTGGTGGCGGAATCAGCTTTTCAATTCGTGGTGCAACTTCAATAAGCGGGTCCAATCAGCCCCTGATCGTGATTGACGGGTACCCTATTGATTCAGACAATGGCGCCGTTAAAGCTTCCGGAGGAAGCCAGTCGGGATACCTGGACCAGCTACCAGACGACAATGCGCTGGCGAACATAGACCCTGCCGATATTGAATCCATTGAAATTTTAAAAGATGCCTCTGCTACTGCTATTTATGGATCACGGGCATCCAACGGCGTTGTGCTGATAACAACAAAACACGGGAAAACCGGTGTTGACCGGCTTTCCTATAGTGCCCGGTTCGATGTGAGCGCGATCCCGAAGAAAATTGATGTACTTAACACGGATGAATATTTCAAATATTCAAATGAAGCCTATTTAAATAGTGGACAGGACTCCGCCTTCAACTCGGATGCAATAGCCCGGTATGGCAGTGTTAATACAAACTGGCAGGACCTGATCTATCGTTCTGCTTATAGTCAAAACCATCAGTTAAGCTTGTCCGGCGGATCTGATAAGTTCAAATATGCGGTAAGCGCCGGATATCTTGGTCAGCAGGGAATAGTGAAAAATTCCCGCTATGACAGAGGGGCCTTGCTGGTTAATTTGGACCGGGAAATAAACAAACGGTTTAAGTTTGGTGTCAGCATAAATGGCTCCATCAGTAAAAACAAGGCGGCCATGCAATCATCGGACAGAAGCGACCCCTCTACATCTGTTGTATATGGTGCGTTGCTGTCCAGGCCATTCGATTCTCCGCTGACTGCAGATGATCAGATTGATCAGACCCAGGTGGGCAATCCACTCACCATCATTGAACTCGCAGATGATCAGAACCGCGTTACCACAGTGCTGGCAAATATGTATTTGAATTATACCCTGGCTCCCGGCCTGGATTTCAAAGTAAATGGAGGAGTCAATACCAGAAACTCCCGTCGCGACTTTTATATGCCGAGAGGTACAACATTAGGTAATCTCGAAGGAGGATATGCCTATCTTGGAGAGAACAGTTCTTTCAATTATCTGACAGAATACACTTTAAACTACAACAGAACAATTAATAAAAAGCATCGGGTAAATGCCGTAGCAGGATATACCTGGCAACAATGGGATCGTAAATCCTTTAATATTAATGTGCTCAATTTTCCTAACGACAATATGTTGTATTATGATTTGAGCAGCGGATCTTCTATCAGCAATCCGAAAACCAGTACAACACAATGGGGGCTTGCCTCTTTTATCGGCCGTGCCAACTACAGTTTCGATAATCGTTTTTTGGCAACTTTTACGGCCAGGGAAGATGGTTCTACCCGTTTGGCAGAGGGGAATAAATGGAAATTTTTTCCCTCCATAGCCCTGGGCTGGAATGTTTCCAACGAGAAATTCATGCACAATATCAGATCCATCACTTCACTTAAAGTGCGTGGAAGTTACGGGCTGTCAGGTAATCAGGCGGTTCCTGTCGGAGCTACCCAGGCACGCCTGGTATCTACCGGAAGCGTTGCTAATGAAGGCATACAAATTGGTTATGTTCTGGCCAATATGGCCAATAACACGCTGCATTGGGAGCTTACAAAGCAGCTGAACATCGGGCTTGATATGGCATTTTTTAGAAACCGGATTACTTTCGGATTTGATTATTATAGAAAACGTACCGACGGCCTGCTCATTGGATTAACAATACCACCATCAAACGGATTCACACAGTATAATACCAACCAGGGCACTGTTGAAAATAAAGGATACGAATTTGACCTGGGCGCAAAAATATTAACCAGAGGTCTGAAATGGGATGTATCGGGAAATATTTCTTTCAACCGGAACAAAATTATCAGCCTGGGCCAGGGAGTAAACTCATTTACCGGCCCTTCTTTTACGGCAGTAGGAGGCCAGGCCTTAAATATTTTCCAGGTAGGCTATCCGATTGGTTCATTTTATGGCTACCGGATCGCAGGCATTTATCAGAATCAGGCGGATGTTGATAAGAACGCCCAGGAC
>NZ_DATMTE010000259.1:0-7042 GCF_035564935.1 Chitinophaga sp.
GTTTTCTTCTTAGCGGTGGTAGTCTTCTTCTTAGCGGTATAATGATGCTTTTTAGAAGTATAATGCTTTCTGGCGCCAGTAGTAGTGGCTTTCTTTGCAGTAGTGCTCTTATCTGCCATTTTCACCGGCGGCGGGAATTTGGATTTATCCACACCTGCTGCTTTATCATCCAGTGTCATTTGTACAGATTCTTTCAGCATTTCATCTCTTTCTGCCAGGAATTGCTTCATTTTTTCTTTCGGGATGCGCAGGTCGTAGTTATTTTCGGCGCTGGCCATTGCTTTGGCAAAGCCCGGGTTGAAGCGGTCCAGTTCGGCCAGGTTCATATCCAGTTTCTTTGCGATGGCTTCCAGGCGGTATTTGCCGGTTACGTTGATTTCAACAGTGCTGAAAATTTCATCTTCTGTTAAAGGGCCTCTGGCTACAGGAGCGGAGAGGTTATCTGCCACAGGTACATTTACGGTGATGGAGTTATCGTCACTTACACCGAAGAAGTTATTGAACCTGTCGAGGATATAACCGGTAGCGATGAATTTGTACACATGATTACGTGATTCTGCAGGCAGGAAATACTGCATGCCCCAGAAATCGGTACGGCCGCTGGCCTTGATGGCGCGTTGTACGCCACCTGCGCCACAGTTGTAAGCAGCTACCACCAGTAACCAGTCGTCGAACTGTGCATACAGCTGGTTGAGGAACTGGGCAGCAGCCAACGTAGACTTATAGAAATCCTTTCTTTCGTCTATTCTCTTACCCACGCTTAAGCCAAAAATGCGGGCGGTTCCGGCCATAAACTGCCAGGCGCCTACTGCACCTACTCTTGAGCGGGCGTTGGTATTAAAACTGGATTCGATTACGGCGAGATATTTCATTTCTTCCGGGATACCATTATCGCGGAACACCTTTTCAATCATATTGAAGTAAGGTTGTCCTTTATCGATCATGATTTGCAGATGCTGGCTATACCGGGTGGCATAGTTACTCACGTAACCGGCAACCAGGTTATTGTTGATCTGTTCATACACTTTCGCGCTGCGAATGGTATTGGGCAGGCTTTGAGCAGCCTTTCTCACTGCCACGGATGTTGGTGATGGCAGTACAGCTGTATCTTTCGGCAAATGTACCTTGTGATTCAGCTTTACTACAGAAGTATCCGGGGAAAATACCGGATACGCCATCTCTTTAGGATTGCTATTGCCCCCCATTGCACTCACACTCACTAAACTTGTTGCTGGCAACAGCAGTAGTAAAAAGATTTTTCTCATACAATTTATTTTAAACAACAGTAACCTGTTCCTTAGCCATCAATTGATGCGCTATGTGTAACAAGTTCGCTTCGCTAAACTTCTTTGTGATGATCTGTACACCATATGGCATTCCGTTTGAATGCCGGTACAAGGGAACGGATATGGCCGGTACCCCTGCCAGATTCGCCAGTACCGTATAAATATCAGCCAGGTACATGGCAATAGGGTCGTCTGTTTTTTCCCCTAATTTAAATGCTGTGGATGGCACAGTTGGCATTAAAATGGCGTCGTATTCTTCTAATATTTCGTTGAGTTTTTCAGTTACAAGACGCCTAACCTGTTGTGCCTTAGTATAGTAGGCATCATAATAGCCTGCACTCAGCACAAAAGTCCCCAGTAATATACGACGTTTTACCTCTTTTCCGAACCCTTCCGATCTACTTTTTTTGTAAAATTCTGTCAGATCCAGGTTTTTCTCAGGAGTTCTGTGTCCATATTTCACCCCATCGTACCGGGATAAGTTAGAGGATGCTTCTGCTGTAGTGAGTACATAATATGCCGGAACTACGTGGTCGAGGTATTCAAAACTTTTTCCTGATACCGTATGACCCAGCGATTGCAAACTTTCAAAGAAATCAATATAGCCGTTCTTCATTTCTGCGTCCAGCCCTTCGTGGTACTGTGCATCCCTTAAATACGCAAAATTGAATGTTTTATTGTTTTCCAGGAGTGCTTTATAATCCGGCACTTCCTTTTGGGATGCGGTGCTATCGAAGTCATCCGGGCCTGCAATTACCTGTAGAACAGCCGCCACATCGGCAATATCCTTGCCAAAAATGCCGATCTGATCAAAAGAAGAGGCATAAGCGATGAGACCGTAGCGGGAAATCCGGCCATAAGTTGGTTTCAGGCCAACAATACCGCAGAAATCGGCCGGCTGGCGAACGGAACCGCCGGTATCACTCCCCAGGCTCACCTGGCAGAGATTTGCCTGCACAGCTACGGCAGAGCCTCCGGAAGAGCCTCCGGGAACGCGGGTATTATCCAGGGCGTTCAGGGTAGGACCATAGGCAGAGTTTTCATTGGTAGATCCCATAGCAAATTCATCGCAGTTGAGGTTACCGATGATAATGGCATCTTCTGCCAGCAATCTTTCGATGGCAGTGGCAGAAAACAGGGAATTGAACCCTTCCAGTATATGGGAAGCGGCGCTTACATTATGGCCTTTATAGCAGATCACATCTTTAATACCTACCACCACGCCTGCAAGCGCGCCCAGCTTTTCCCCGTTTTTGAGGCGGGTATCGAGCTCGCGGGCTTTTCCCAGGGCTTCCTCTTCATACACTTCCAGGAAGGCATTCAAATGTTTTAACTGCGCTATACGGTTGAGGTAATAGCGTACTCTCTCCGTACAGCTTGTGCTGCCGGCGTATAATGCTTTATGGAAAGTGATTATACTGCTGAATTCAGACAAGGCTAAACCAGTTAAAATTAAATTAATCAGAATTACTCCTTTAAGGGGAGTTGCTACAGTTTATGCTTTGGGAGCTTCTTCAGTGCTGGTGTGAGGTGCATCTGTAGTAGCTGGTGCTGCCTGAACAGGTTTTTCCCTCATTCCTTCTTCGATTTCCTGGCGCACATTATTCTTTGCATCATTGAACTCGCGGATACCTTTACCGAGGCCTCGCATTAATTCGGGGATCTTCTTACCTCCGAAAAGCAGCAATACTACTACGGCAATCAGCAACAGTTCAGACATCCCAATATCCTGAAGGATCAAAAATGATGATTTAAAAAAAACAGCAGTCATCTTCTCAAGTGTTTATAAGTTCAGTCAACAAAGATAGCAGATATAATCGGCTTTTTTACCCTTTATACGCTATCCTGCTATAGTTTTAATACCATTTTAAGCACACGAAAAAAGCGGCACCGGTAATGGTCCCGCTTTTAACAAATTTCCCTGTATGTATACTAAACCCTTTTTTCTTTGATACGGGCTTTCTTACCAGCACGTTCGCGCAGGTAGTAAAGCTTAGCTCTTCTTACCTTACCCACCTTGTTCAACACGATACCATCGATATGAGGAGAGTAAAGCGGAAACAGTCTTTCCACACCAATGCCATCAGAAATTTTTCTAACAGTGAAAGACATTGTTGATCCTGTACCCTGGATTTTCAACACATCACCTTTAAAGGACTGGATCCTTTCTTTATTACCTTCCACGATTTTATAGTTGACAGTGACGTTGTCGCCTGCTTTAAACTTCGGGTACTGTTTGTTAGCTGTCAGTTGTTCGTGAACAAACGAAATTGCGTTCATCTTTCAAATATTTATGGGAGTGCAAAAGTAAGTCAAGAAATAGCATTTACCAAATTAAAAACCAAGAAATTATCTCTTTCAAATGGTAAAGCGATCTATATGACCTATGTATCATTCAGTTATAACAGGTCCGGCCTGCGTTGTTTTGTTCTTTCCACTGATTCCTGGTGTCTCCATTCCTCAATTTTTTTATGATCACCGCTGAGAAGGATCTCAGGCACCTTCCAGCCACGGAACTCTTCCGGGCGGGTATACACCGGGGGCGCCAGTAAATTGTCCTGGAAAGAGTCTGTAAGGGCGCTGGTTTCGTTATTCAATACGCCTGGCAACAGGCGGCCGATAGCATCTACCAGTACAGCAGCGCCCAGCTCCCCCCCGCTCAGCACATAGTCGCCTATGGAGATCTCCTTTGTGATGAAGTGGTCGCGGATACGCTGATCGATGCCCTTATAGTGGCCGCAGAGCATGAGCAGGTTTCCTTTGAGCGACAGCTGGTTGGCCATTTTCTGGTTCAGCGTTTCGCCATCGGGGGTGAGATAGATCACCTCATCGTACTGTACTTTTGCCTGGAGCGACTCAATAGCATTCACAATGGGCTCCAGCATCATTACCATTCCTGCGCCGCCGCCAAACTGGTAATCGTCTACCTGGCTATGTTTCAGGTTCGAATATTGCCTGAGCGGATGCACATGTATTTCCAGCAGCCCTTTGGCCTGCGCCCTTTTCATGATAGAATGGGACAAGGGGCTTTCGAGCAGCTCCGGTAATACTGTTATAATATCTATTCGCATGATTGTGTGCCCTTTATAACAATTGTAGCCAGTTGTTTAACTGGTGTATAATTCGATCAGACCATCCGGCAGGTTAAGGAATACGGTCTGCTTTTTCCGGTCTATTTTCACGAGCGACTGCTCATTCACCGGCAGCAGGGCTTCCTTGCCATTTATGAATACTTTTATGAGCACCTGCATAGGCATCTCAATCACTTCTTCTACTGTGCCCAGGGGGCCATACTGCTGGTCTTCCGCCATAAATCCCAATAATGCCAGGGGGGCGGAGGAGGCGGTTTGTTGTTTAAAGTCTTCCTCCTGCAGGTATACCTGCGCCGGCATCAGTTTATGTGCGGCTTCTTTTGTATCTATTCCTTCCAGCTTAATATATACACTTTCGCTGTCCTTAACGGATACCTGCTGAACAAAATAGGGAATAAAGCTATTCCTGCGTTCTTCCAGGAATATAACAGTCACCCCTTTCAGAGCAGACCTTTTGCCCAGGCTGTGCCTTAGCACCAGATCGCCCTGTAAACCGTGGGCAGAAGCAAGTTTACCTATGCTGAAATAATTACTCATATGTTTTAGTGGCCGGGACTGGTTACCGGCGGGCTGTTCACAAAAATTAAAAAAGGAAATATTTGCGGTTGCAAATATTTCCTTTTTCAGGTATTGTTAAAACGTTGCCGTTTTATGCTTCGTTACCTTCTTCTGCTGCTGGTGCTTCAGTTGCAGGAGCAGCCGGAGTGTCTTCCACCTTTCTTACGATAGGAGCAGCAACTCTTGCTTTCTTGTGACCGTCGCGGCGGGCAGATACTTTTTGTTCGTGTTCAGCCTGCCATTGAGCGAACTTCTGGTAAGCAGTAGGTTCGTCGAACAGGTTCAAAGTAACACCTCTTAACAGGTGTTTCAAATACAATACACCTTTGAATGACAGGATTCTTCTAACAGTATCGGTAGGTTGTGCACCTTTCTGCAACCAACGTAATGCCTTTTCGGTATCGATGTTGATGGAAGCCGGAACTGTTAAAGGATTGTAAGTACCAATTTTCTGGATGAATTTACCATCTCTTGGTGCGCGGGCGTCAGCTACTACGATAAAATAGAAGGGCCTTTTTTTCGCGCCATGTCTCTGCAGTCTGATTTTTACTGGCATAAATAAGTCGAGTTATTTTTTGCGAGTTAGGAAATATTGTTTAATTAGGGATGCAAATGTAACCACTAAGTTGGTATTTGCAAAAAATATTTATGTCAACCTGATCCGTTTATCTCACCATTCCTTTCAAACCCTTACCACCACCGCCAAATTTATTCATCATTTTCATCATCTGGCGCATCTGTTCAAACTGCTTCATGAACTGGTTTACGTCCTGGATGGTTTTCCCGGCGCCTTTTGCGATGCGTTTGCGGCGGCTTCCGTCGATCATATCCGGGTCGGCCCGTTCTGCCTTGGTCATGGAGTTGATCATGGCTTCAATGCCTTTAAAAGCATCATCGCTGATATCCAGGTCTTTCACCGCCTTTCCAACACCCGGGATCATGCCCATCAGGTCTTTCAGGTTACCCATTTTCTTGATCTGCTGGAGCTGTTCCTTGAAATCGTCGAAATCGAACTGGTTCTGGCGGATCTTCTTTTCAAGTTTCCTGGCCTGTTCCTCGTTGAACTGCTCCTGGGCGCGTTCTACGAGGGTAGTGATATCACCCATTCCGAGGATACGCTGCGCCATACGTTCAGGGTAGAAAACATCGAGGGTATCGAGTTTTTCGCCCATGCTCACGAACTTGATGGGTTTTTCCACCGAGTACTTGATGGTAAGTGCGGCACCACCGCGGGTATCGCCATCCAGTTTGGTGAGTACCACCCCGGTAAAGTCGAGCCGTTCGTTGAAGGCTTTGGCGGTGTTTACCGCATCCTGACCGGTCATGGAGTCCACCACGAACAGGATTTCCTGCGGTTTCACGGCGGCTTTCACGGCGGCCACTTCCGTCATCATTGCCTCATCTACAGCCAGGCGGCCGGCAGTATCAATGATAATAACGTTGAAGTTGTTGGCTTTTGCGTGTTTGATGGCGTTTTCAGCGATCTGAACGGCATTTTTATTTTCCGGTTCGCTGTACACCTCTACGCCTATCTGCTCTCCCAGTACTTTCAGCTGGTCTATCGCCGCAGGGCGGTAGATATCCGCTGCTACGAGTAAGGGTTTCTTATTTTTCTTTGATTTCAGGAAGTTACTGAGCTTACCGGAAAAGGTAGTTTTACCGGAACCCTGCAAACCTGCGATCAGTACAACGGAAGGATTGGATTTGACATCAAATTCGGCTTCCGTGCCACCCATGAGTTCGGCCAGTTCGTCTTTTACGATCTTCACCATGAGCTGTCCCGGGGAAATAGATGTTAACACCTTTTCACCCAGCGCCTTATCCTTTACTTTATCTGTAAATTCCTTCGCTATTTTATAGTTCACATCCGCATCCACCAATGCACGACGGATCTCTTTAACGGTAGAGGCTATATTTATTTCGGAAATCCTGCCTTCCCCTTTAAGCTGTTTAAACGCGGAGTCTAGTCTCTCTGATAATGATTCAAACATTGTTGGTATTTTAAACGGACTGCAAAAGTATATTTTTTTGCGGATTAACGCGGATTTTGTCTGACTCAGGATTAAACTGATTACGCTGATTACCCTGATTTGATTACTTTGGATT
>NZ_DATMTE010000260.1:0-16859 GCF_035564935.1 Chitinophaga sp.
ATCGAGAGAGAGATTTCCAGTTATGAAAAATTGAGAAAAAGGTATCCAGTTATGAAAATACGTCTGCTGCCACTAATTTTTCAGAGGCTTCCCCTATGTAATGCCACGTTGCCCCGATTCCCGTCATATACCCAAACAATGGGCAGCACTTTTCATTTTACCAATTTTATCTGTACCACTAATATTCCTGGTAGAACCGGGCTCCTGCTGCCGATGAGGTGGCGCACCGGACGGGCTTTTTATGCAATAAAGGGTAAAACCAGACTTATCGCGTCTGCCTTGTCCGGACTAAATTCACCTAAACCATTCAACGTTTATGAAAACAAAGTTACTAGCACCATTTAAACAAAAGTTTTCCGGACTTTCGATGTCCTTTAAAGAATGCGCTCACTTCAGGCGAAAGACATTTGCCTTTTCCTGTTTACTTCTCTTGATTATTATGTTTCAGGGCTATAAAGTGAAGGCCCAAACCACCGGCTATGTCTGGAAGAATGCACCTGTTGGTGGCGGCGGTTTTGTGACCGGAATCGTCACCCACAAAACATCCGGCGACAGGTATTGCCGCACGGATGTAGGCGGAGCTTACCGCTGGGATGCCGCGAACAATAAATGGATCCAACTCCTCGACTGGATGAACGAGTCAGAAAATGGATTTATTGGCGTGGAAGCTTTGGCGCTGGATCCGCAGAATGCCAATAATGTTTATATGCTCTGCGGAACTTCCTATATCAACAACGGAAGAACGGCTATATTAAAATCCACCGACAAGGGAAATACTTTTACCTATACAGATGTTACGGCCAAATTTAAAGCGCACGGAAATGGAAACGGCCGCGGGAATGGGGAACGTCTTGCCGTAGATCCTAAAAACAGTAATATATTATTCTGCGGAACCAGGGCTAACGGATTATGGAAGAGTACCGATGCCGGTGTTAGCTGGAACCTTGCCTGGAACGGCGTAACTGCTACGCCGAACGGGAACGGGATATGCTTTGTACTTTATGATCCTTCCGGCAGCGTAGTGGGCGGCGCCACTCAAACCATGTATATAGGCGTTTCCCGCACGGGAAGCGCGAATATTTATAAAAGCACAGACGGCGGGGCCACTTTTACTCCCATTTCCGCAACTACCAGCTTTATGCCGCACCGGGCGGCACTGCAGGGAACCACCATGTATGTTACCTATTCAGATGATGCAGGTCCGCAATCCAGTAACGGAGATGGAAAGGTGTATAAACTCAACACGGCTACCGGTGCATGGACAAACGTTACCCCCGTTTCTTCAAAAGACTACGCATACGGAGGTATAAGCATTGATCCGACTAACGTGAACCGGGTAATAGTTTCTTCCTGTGGTATGTATTGGAACAACCAGTTTGGTACCGGCTGGGGCGATTTTGTTTTCCTCTCTACCGATGGCGGAACCAGCTGGACGCTTAAAAACGGCACAAACGCCACCTATGATAGTAATGGTATAGGATGGACTGTGGGCGGGGCGGTTAACTGGATGGACTGTATAGAGTTTGACCAGTCCAATCTCTCAAAAGTACGGGTAATCGGCGGAGGCGGAGTATATACCTGTTCCGATATTACCGCTGCAAATCCTTCATGGAAATATGATGTGATCGGGATGGAGGAAACCGCATTGCTCGATGGGATAAGCATTCCCGGAGGACCGTTTATTTCTTCCTTTGGAGATGTAACAGGCTTTGTACATGAGCCGCTAACTGCTTATCCGTCAAAAAGACTTTCTCCTTCAGACGGAAACAACCAGAGCATTGCCTATGCTGCTGGTAACACAAACAAAGTAGTAAGAGCTTCTAACGGAGGCAACGTTGTTTACTATTCGAACGACAAGGGCGCTACATGGACGGGAGCCTCTACCAATATGGGTACACAGGGAAAGGTTGCCGTCAGCGCCGACGGAGGGACTATATTACATTGCCCCGGAGGTTCAACCACTACCTACTACACAACGAACAACGGAGGCAGTTGGTCTGCCTGTTCGGGCGTAGCCCTCGGAGACGCTGCTCCGGTTGCCGACCAGGTAAATTCAAACTATTTTTATATTTACAACCCAACCAACGGACAAATGCTGAGGAGCTCCAATAAAGGAGTCAGTTTTTCAGTAGCAGGCTCACCGGGTGCGTCAACCGCGAATCATCCATGGGAGCCCGCCCTGATCCGGACAGCCCCCGGCCTTGAAGGGCACGTGTGGGTACCACTTGGCGGCAATGGATTAAAATATTCAACCAACTACGGAGCGGCATATACGAATGTTTCAAATGTCACTTATTGTAAAACGATTGGCATAGGAAAGGCAATGCCTGGCGCCGGCTATCCCACTGTTTTCATCTGGGGAACAGTATCAGGCGTTACGGGCCTCTTCAGATCAACAGATCAGGGCGCTACCTGGGCCAGGATAAACGATGACGCCCATGAGTTTGCAGGCGCGCCACTGCTGATCGGAGACATGAACGTTGCCGGAAGGGTATATATGAGCGCGGGCGGAGGAAGAGGTTTAATTTATTGGGATCCTGCTGCCTGTACGCCTACATCCATTACTCCCTACGTACAGGTTAATGGCGGAGCGTGGCAGCAAGCAGCCAGTGCGTCTTTAGCTGCAGGGGGCAATGTACAGTTTGGTCCTCAGCCCACGCAGGGAGGATCATGGAGCTGGAGCGGACCTGATAATTTTAGTGCCACTACGCGGGAAGTTTTCATTTCAAATATCCAGGCCAACCAGGCAGGGAACTATGTAGCCACCTACACCAATAGTGGAGGATGCCAGAGCACGCAGACCTTTAACGTTACCCTGACCGGCTCCATACTGCGGGAATCCTGGACAGGAATCAGCGGAACTTCTATCAGCAGCCTAACCTCCAATACCAACTATCCAAACAATCCTACGGGCAGAGACCAGATCACCAGCCTGGAAGGTCCTACCAACTCGGCGGATAACTATGGAACCAGGATCCGTGGATATATCCATCCTCCTGCAAGTGGAAGCTACACTTTCTGGGTAGCGGGAGATGACAACACGGAATTATACCTCAGCACCAGCGACAACCCGGCCAACAGCTCAAGGATAGCTTATGTAAATGATTGGACTGATTCGAGACAATGGAATAAGTACGGCACACAGCAATCCAATTCCATTAACCTAACCGCCGGGCAGAGATACTATATTGAAGTTCTTCATAAGGAAGGCAGTGGTGGAGATAATGTAGCTGTATCCTGGCAAGGTCCCGGCATTTCACAACAGGTAATCGCCGGAAACTATCTCTCCCCCTTCGCTGCCGGAACAAGCGGTACTTTGGCCGCTAAATTATCATCGGACATCAGCATGAATGAAGACGCTGTTAGCCTGTATCCGAATCCTTCCAGTACAGGAAGGTTTACGATTCTTCTTCAGGAAACGCCGGAAAATGCATTCGTAAGAATTTATGATAACCAGGGCAGAATGCTTTACGAAAAGAAAACTCATGGCAATAAAAAGATAGACATCGATTCACGGCTTAATACAGGGTTCTACATTGTGACAATAGAATCAAAAAGATTTAGTTTCACTAAAAAGCTAATCATTCAGTAACAACTATTTCACTGGTTCATGGGAATGCTTCGGGCGAAGCATTCCCTATTTTATGCACAGATGGTTCGTCTGAAATAAAAAGGTGGCCTCAAATTACTTTTGAGACAACCTCAGTTCACTTTTTGTACCGTCTGTGAACAGCGTTGCCTTCCTTTTCTACAATGAAGTAACGTCAGGATTTATTTTCTTTTCACTTTTATCTCCGTTACAGCGATACATCCGCAATAACAGGGCAACTACCAATTATTTTGCTACTTTCGCGGGAAGGCTGTCCCACATGAATGCGTACCTGGAGGATAATAACGAACTTTTTCAATTAATTTCCGAAGGCGATGAAACGGCTTTCAGACAGCTTTTTCACATATATGCTCCTCACTTAAGAGCAATGGCATTCCGCATCACTCAAACTGAGTCCGTCACAGAAGATATCATCCAGGAAACATTTCTCAGGCTATGGATTAGCCGGGACAAACTGAAAGAAATAGAACAACCCCGTTTCTGGTTACACCGTATTGGCCTCTATCAATGCTTCACCTATTTGCGTAAACAGGCGGTACATCATAAGGCAATTGCCAACCTTACACCGGTTGAGACCGTATTTAGCCCGGAACAGGATATGACCTATGCTTTCATGAGAAAACAGGTGGGTATTGCGGTACAGCAATTACCCCCACAGGCCAAACGAATATACCTGCTGAGCCGGGAACAGGGACTGAAGATACCCGAAATAGCAGTAAAGCTCTCCCTGTCGCCCAATACTATAAAAAATTCCCTTGTGCGGTCTTTACATTCCATCCGCAAACATCTTGAGCAGTTGGGCATGCTGTTTCCTGTATTTATTTTGTGGCTATTGAAATTGTAAAAATATTTTTCCCTCCCGTAGGTCCTAAATGAAAACTTGCGCGTCTTTTATATAGGGAGATATTTCACGTTTGAAGAATATACCAAAATCATCCCGTTTAAAAACTGTAAACCAATCTCAAATTGTCTACACAAAACCGCCTTACATACCTGCTTGAGCAGGCGATGCAGCGCTCTGCTACTGATACAGAGTTGCAGGAACTAATAACGCTGATCAGGGAAGATGATAATGGCAACATTACCCGGCAGGTGGAAGCGATGCTGTTACAGGAACTTCCGGATACTGCCACGGCTGGCTACGATATGAGCTATTGGGATGATATAGCAGGCAGGATTCTGACGGCTGACCGGCCGGAAAACGAAATTGCCGGACAGGGAAACAATTCAACAGAAAAAACAGATCAATCACCCGCTGTTATCCGCCTCAACCCATGGCGCCGTTTGCGCTGGATTTCAGCTGCTGCTGCCGTATTGGTGCTATCCCTCGGCTCCTACTGGTTTTTGCGGCCTGCTGTTCGTAAATCCACAACTGTTGCTACCGCACCCGCATCCAATGATGTTACTCCCGGTGGTAATAAGGCCATGCTCGTACTGGCAGACGGCACCGAGGTACCCCTGGACAGTGCCGCCAGCGGAACGCTGACACAACAGGGCAACACCAGTGTTGTGCAACCTGCTGGTGGTCAGCTGCTGTATACCCAGCAAACAGGAGGCCCGGAAAACGTTGATATGGTTCAGTATAACACCCTGCGTACACCACGGGGCGGACAGTTCCAGGTAACCTTGCCTGACGGGACCAATGTATGGCTTAACGCCGCCAGCTCACTGAAATACCCTGTTGCCTTCAAAGGCGCTTCCAGAGAGGTAGAGCTAACCGGAGAGGCCTATTTTGAAGTAGCACATAACAGGGCAATGCCGTTTAAAGTGATGGTGCGCACCGGGCAACATGACAGCATGGAAGTAGCCGTGCTGGGCACTCAATTCAATATCATGGCATATGCCGATGAAACCCTGGTGAAAACCACATTGCTGGAAGGTGCTGTAAAGGTCAGTAATAGCGGTATCAGTAAACAACTGGCGCCGGGCCAGGGCGCTTACCTGGACAGGCAACGGCATACGCTTGCTTTACTGCAGCAGGTAGATACCGAAGAAGCAGTTGCATGGAAAAACGGCTTTATTCAGCTGGACGGGAATGATATAACGTCCATCATGCGCATTATTGCACGCTGGTATGATGTGGATGTGATATACACCGCTCCCGTTCCTGCGCATTTCCGTGGTATTATACCCAGGAATGTGCCGGTATCACGGGTATTGAAAATGATGGAAATGACCGGAGAAGTACACTTTGAGATCAAAGGGAAACAGATCATCGTATCCCCCTGATGCATTTATACTAAAAACTGATACAATATGAGTCCTTAAAAATTCTACTCCCTGTACCCATACAGACACAAAAAACCGGAAGCGTTGGCCCGCTCCCGGCGAAAGCTGGGTCTGTATGTAAAATCGCTCGTAGCAATTATTCATTATTTACCCAAACCATACAAAAGTATGCAATTGATGCTTTATTCCCAAAGCAGGCAGCTTCGTGCTGCGTGGGAAAAAAAATTTCCACGATTATCGAAAAAAACTTTACTGATGATGAAATTAACGGTACTCCTACTAACCGTTGCCCTACTGCAGGTGCATGCAACAGGGTATTCTCAAACAGTTACCATTTCGCGGAGCAACGTGCCACTGGATAAGATCTTCCAGGAGATCAGAAAACAGACCGGGTATACCTTCCTTTATACCGATGAACAAATGCTGCAGGAACGGAAGGTAAACCTGCAACTGAAAGACGCTTCCCTGAAAGAAACACTGGAGGCTTGCTTCAGGGGACTGCCTTTTACCTACAGCATATCAGACAAAACCATCGTCATCAAACGCAAACCTGCGGCAGATGAAATTCTTGCTCCCCCCGAACAGGAAATCCGGGGCAGGATCACCAATGAAAAAGGAGAGCCGTTACCCGGCGTCACAGTGCTGGTGAAAGGCACAACGAAAGGGGTTTTCACCAATGTGAACGGAGAATATGTGATCACCGTGCCTGATGGCAACACCGTACTGGTGATCTCCTCCATCGGCTACAACAAAGTGGAAATACCAGTGAACGGGAAGAAGGAGCTGTCTCTCGCACTGGAACCTTCCTCTTCCAATATCAACGAACTGGTAGTAGTGGGATATGGAGAGCAAAAGAAAGGTACACTCACTAACGCTATCTCCTCCATTACCGCCAAAGATTTCCAGGACGCGCCGGTGAACCGCCTCGACCAGGTATTACAAGGCCGCGCTACAGGTGTACAGGTTACCAGTTCTGCCGGCTCTCCCGGTGGCGCTGCCCGTATCCGCATCCGTGGTTCCAATTCTGTGAATGGCGGTAATGACCCGTTATACGTGGTGGATGGTTTTGTAGGCGCAGAATTTTTTGCCATTAACCCGGATGATATTGCCTCCATACAGGTACTGAAAGATGCAGCTGCAACTGCTATTTACGGTAGCCGGGGATCCAATGGCGTAATTTTGATCACTACCCGCAAAGGCAGCAAGGGCGGATTGAAAGTGAATTTCACAACACGGCAGTCAACATCCACCGTTATTAAAAAACTGGACCTGTTGAACGCCGCCGACTTTGCAGAAACAGTTAATGCACATGCTACAGCTGTTGGTACCACACCAAAATTCACAGACGCACAAATCGCCGATTTCCGCGCCAAAGGCGGCACAGACTGGCAAAATGAAATTTTCAGAAGAGCACCTGCACAGGAATATATGCTCAGTTTAGCCGGTGGTACCGATAAAGGCGGCTATTTTATCTCCGGTAATTATCTCAACCAGGACGGGGTAATCAACAATTCCTTTTACAAGCGGTATACGTTACGCTCCAATATTAACGCCAACCTTACCAACAGTATCTCCACGTTTCTGAATATTACCGGCTCTTACAGTACAGCGCAAAATATAGATATTCCGGCAGATGGCGCCAGCAGCCCGCTGGCACAGGCCATCACCTGGGCTCCTACAACACCCGTGTATAATGCAGGCGGCGGTTTTGTAGTAAGTGATCCTGTAGGCTCATTATCTTACAATCCGGTGGCGCTCACCGTTGACAGGCTGGCTGTAAGAGACAGGATGCTGGCAAACCTTATCGGTGGTTTTAAGTTCGGGATTTTACCGGGACTGACTTTCAATATGCAATATGGCGCTAACTTCCTGCAGTATGAAGACAAGTCCTTTGGTGGAAAGATCACTAATAATAATACTTCCAGCGCCAGCATAAGATCCAACAAGGAAATTGTACTTCAAAATACCAATACCCTGAATTACAGCAGGGTGTTCAACAAAGTGCATAGCCTGGACGCTACAGCAGTAATGGAATATCAGCAATCTACCTACAATTACTCTTCCGCCGGTTCTACCAACCTTACCTATGAAAATTTTCAATGGAATAATATTGCTCTTGGCACAGCAGGCAATCCCGGCTCAGGCTATTCCAAATGGGCACTGTTTTCTTTGGTAGGGCGTGTGAACTACGGCTATAACGACAAGTATCTTTTATCTGCTGCAGTAAGAAGGGATGGCTCTTCCAAATTCCGTGGCAGCAACAGGTACAGCTATTTCCCTTCCGTGTCGGCAGGATGGGTAGTGAGTAATGAGCCATTTATGCAACAGGTGAACGCCATCAACTATTTAAAACTGCGCGGAAGCTGGGGGCTAACCGGTAACCAGGCAATCAGCCCTTACAGCACCATTTCATCCTATTCAAATATAGCAACATCGTTTAATAACAGCAGTCACCAGGTAGGCCTGGTAATTGGCAACATCGGCAACCCTGATCTGAAATGGGAAACCACGGAACAGAAAGATATAGGAGTTGATATCGGATTGCTGAAGGGCAGAATATCCGTTAGTGCAGATTATTTTATCAAAGATACCCGTGATCTGCTGTTGCAGGAAACCGTTCCTATGTACCTGGGAGGCAACTCTATTACACGAAACGTAGGAGCTGTACAAAATAAAGGTTGGGAATTTTCTATTGATGGCGACGTAATCGATAATGGAACCATTCGATGGAATACAGGATTCAATGTGTCGCTTATTAAGAACAGGGTAGTTTCCCTGGGCGAAGGTAAGACAAGGATCTTTGACCCCAATACCCGTAAGATCGGCGGTGGTATGTCTCCCCAGTCTGAATTTGTAGTGATGCCCGGACAGCCGCTGGGCTCTATCTGGGGCCTTACTTATCTCGGTACCTGGAAGCCGGGAGATACAAAAGCAGGTGAATACGGCGCCAAGCCGGGCGATTCCCGTTATGTAGACCTGAACAACGATGGAAAAATAGATGCGGACGACTATCATATCATCGGTACCGGTATCCCGAAAACATCCATCGGCTGGAACAATACCATCACCTACAAGGCATTTACACTAAACCTCTTATTCCAGGGGCTCTTTGGATTTGACAGGCTGAACTACAATAAAGCGGTTGCAATGTATTATGGCGCCGACGCACGGGAAGCCACTTATGTGGATATCAAAGACCGCTATATTCCCGGTGTGAATGAAACTTCCGATATACCTGCCTTCAGTTCAACCAACAGGAACTTTACGCAAAGCACCCGCTTCCTGGAAAAAGGAGATTTCCTGCGCCTGAAAAATATCAGCCTGGCATATAGTATTTCCAAATCCAAATTGAAAAATATTGCCGGCATCAAACTATTTGTAAGCGCTACCAATCTCCTCACATGGACCAACTATTCCGGTATAGACCCGGAAAGCAATTCATCATCCGGCGATATCCGTCAGGGTATTGATTTCGGAACTTATCCGAATGTAAAAACCATCACCGGAGGAGTAACACTGAGCTTTTAAAAATAACAGTTATGACTATACGATATTATCTGAGATATACAATATACCTGTTTCTCTGCCTGATCCTGGCAGCCGGATGCAGCAAGGAACTAACAGAAAGTCCCAGGGGATTAGTAGCCGGCGATGATGCATTAACCAGTCAGGCTGGCCTTGAAACCGTACTTACAGGCGCTTACGGAAGCCTGATGGTGCCCTGGACAAGTGGCTTCACCACCGTGTCGCAGATTACCATGACTATGGGCGGCGACGACCTCACTACACATCCCGGCTCGAATAAGGAAGAGTTCAGGGAGTTTGATCTTTTTAAAGTATCATCACTGAACAGCAGGATGAATCCCATCTGGCTGGGGTGTTACAAAACGATACAGTCTACCACCAACATCATTAACAACTATAACAAGGTGCTGAATGGCAACCAGGACACTATCCGGGCTATAGTGGGCGAAGCCAGCTACCTGCGCGGGCTTTCCTATTACTGGCTCACAAGGCTTTGGGGAGAAGTACCCATAATTCCGTCTGAGAAATACTCACCGGAATATCTTAACCTGAAGAAAAGCAAGCCGGCAGATATATATCAGCTGATAGAAGCAGACCTTCTCCGGGCCGAAGAATGGATGCCCAATGGCAGACGTACCGCCGGACGGCCCAATAAAGGATCTGCAAAAGCCCTGCTGGCAGATGTATACCTCACAGAAGCGGGATGGCCGCTGAAAGACCAGGCAAAGTATACACTGGCAGCTGCCAAAGCCAAAGAGGTGATAGACAATAAGGGGGCCTACGGTTTTGACCTTTATACTGGCGATTACCTTAAAATTTTTGCAGGCGGCACTGTGGAAGACGTATTTACGCTTTTTACACGTGGAAGCTGGATCACCTACAATTCTTTTTATGGATTATCTACCATGCCGGAAGATGAAGGAGGATGGAGCGACTTTTTCCCTGAGCTGAATTTCTTCAACAACTTCCCTGCAGGTCCAAGGAAAGACGCCACTTTCAGCACCGAGTTCAAACTGAGTAATGGCACCACTATCCCCTGGCAACAAACAAGTACTCATCACCCCTATTATAAAAAGTTCACTATCCAGTCTGGTAAAAAAGATGTGTACATGTCCAATAACCCGGTAATCATGATGCGTTATGCGCATGTACTGCTGATTTATGCAGAAGCACAGGCGCGTTCTACAGGTACGCCTAACAGCGAAGCCTATGCAGCAGTTAACGCGGTACGGCGCCGGGCTGGTTTAGCTGACTTACCAAACAGTATGTCAGGCGCCAACTTTGCCTCAGCTGTTGTAAACGAACGGGCCTGGGAATTTGCCGGTGAATGGAACCGCTGGTTTGATCTTGTAAGACTGGAGCAGGTAGAAACCGCCAATGCCAATAAGGCGCCGGGCGATCTCCAGCTGAACGGCAATATTACCAAAGCAAATTACTGGATGCCTATACCCGGTGCAGATGCAGTGGTGAACCCTAATTTATGACCTATAGACGAATGAAGCTCCTGTTTCTTTTAAACATTTAAAGTCCGAAAAACCCTGCCGGTACAGCTGACAGCTGTACCGGCCATTCCACCCTAAAATAAACCCGTTATGAAAACGAGCAAACCAAAATCTGGCGCCCGCAAAAAAACTTTTTTGCGGCGTACACCCCGGCTGCTGCAAACCTGTTGCAACCGGTTGAAGAAATTCCCGGTATTGTTGCTGCCGCTATGCCTGCTGTGTGGCACACTTAACGCGCAATACCTGCTGCTGGACGATATGGAAGGGCACGGCCTCTGCTCCGGCAAATGGACCTATTACGCCGGCAATACCACCACCGGTAAAGTGGAATTTGGCGTAGCTAATCCTAATCCTTCCGGCCTGAATACCAGTCCGCTGGTAGCCAAATTCACAAAAGACACCAGCTGTTTTGAGTATATGAGCACAAGCTGTCAGCTGACAGATTCATTTGATCTCTCTACCAACAGCACCTTCAAAATGCTTGTGTACAGCAGCACGCTGGATGAAATTATGTTCAAACTGCAACCGGGCAACAACTACAGCAAGGCGGTATTCTTCACCTTCAAACCTTCCCGTGTGAACCATTGGGAAGAAGCCACCTACAACTTCCAGAGCGTAAAAACCCGCACGGATTTCAACACCGTCGCCATACAATACATTGATGGCAAAAAAGCCAATGGTATCCTCTATTTCGACCTGGTACAAGGCCCGAATCCCACTGCCATCGTGTTAAAAGATACTACCATCCTGATGGGACATGAAAACGGCGCAGTGCTGACTGCATCCGTAATAGGAGGTACACTGAAACCAACGCTGACTCTCTCTAACTGGTCAGCCGCTAATTTGCCCACGGGTGTTACTATCGGCAGTGTTACACGCATGAACGACAGCACAGCAAGTATTACGCTCAGCGGCAATTCCCCGGCTAATTATTCAAGGGCTGCCCTGAAACTCAGCATAGCAGGCGCAGAGCTGACCACTGCTAACGTTGCCAGCTATACGGCAAAAGGAAACGTAGTATTTGAAGGCAATCCCAACTGGACACTTGTATTCGCAGACGAATTTAATGGCAGTGGTAAACCCGACCGCAGCAAATGGACAGTGGATCCGCGACCCAAAGGATGGATCAACGGGGAACAGCAGGTGTATACAGATACTACGCACGATAATGCCCAGGTGAGGAACGGTCGTTTGGTGATCACAGGAAAAAAAGATTTTCCCACAGGAAACACTACAGAACCCTGGTCTTCCGCCCGGCTCATCACACAAGGCAAATTTGATTTCCTTTATGGCAAGGTGGAAGTGAGAGCCAGGCTGCCCCGCGCACACGGCTCCTGGCCTGCTATCTGGCTGATGCCTACTACCAGCGCCTATGGAGGATGGCCTAAAAGCGGGGAACTGGATGTTATGGAGCATGTTGGCAACAACTTCGGAACGGTGTTGTCTACTATACACACACAGAACCACAACTGGACCAATGGCGGAGGTATCAGCAACAGTAAAAAACTGATGGATGCTGATACGGTATATCATGTATACGCCATGGAATGGGCGCCGGATACTATCCGGTTCAGGTACGACTCCACGCAGATCCTGTCTTACGCCAACCCGCATACCGACTGGAAAGACTGGCCATTTGATCAGAAATTCCATCTCATCCTGAACCTGGCCATTGGCGGGGGAATGGGTGGTTCAATCGTGGATGCAGACTGGCCCGACAGTATGTTGGTAGACTATGCACGCGTTTACCAGAAAGGTCTTGGTACACCGGTATTGGATAGCATCACGGTTGCACCGGCCGACTTGTCGTTCCTGCCCGGGAAGCAGCAACAGTATACCGCAAACGCTTTGGATCAAAACGGGCACACCATGGCAATTACACCGGTATGGAGTATCACCGGCACAGGTAATACGATAACTGCCAACGGACTCGCCACGTTGAATAACTCAGGGCAGGTTATCGTTACTGCTACTGTAGACAGTACCACCAAAACCGGCGCTGCTTTTGTAACCCGGCGCACTGCCAACTATAAGCCCATCCCGGCTAAAATAGAAGCAGAAAATTTTGACAATAGTAATTCCAATCGCACGGAACCTTGCTCAGACATTGGAGGCGGCCTGGATCTGAGCTATATAGGATCCGGTACCTGGTTCGAGTACGATATTGATGTACCGGAATGCGACACCTACAGGATACAGTTCCGTGTTGCTGCCAATAGTGCTTCCAGTCTCCGTGTTCAGTTGGACACCACTACACTGCAAACGGTAAACCTGCCGGCAAGTGGCGGGTGGCAAAAATGGATCACTGTTACGTCGGCGCCTATACGACTGGAGCAGGGACAGCAAACCATCCGCATTATTGCCAATAAAGACGGCTGGAATTTCAACTGGCTGCGCATTATTCGCTCGGATTCTGTTCATCTCGAACGCATTGTTGTAAAACCAGACAGCGCAACCATTACCTTAGGACAGGTGCAACAATTTTCTGCAACAGGGTATGCACAGGACAGCAGCCAGTTACCCGTGTCGCCGGTATGGTCCGCCTCTAATGGTGGCAGCATCAGCAGCAGCGGCCTGTTTAATGGTAATATTGCAGGTGATTACCTGGTGATGGCCACTGCCAGCGGCAGGCAAGACACAGCTATTGTGCATGTAATTGCCCCTCCTGCACTTACACGCATTGTGATCACACCGGACTCGTTAACAGTACCGTTACGCGCATCCCAGCAATACGTGGCAAAAGGCTATGACCAGCGCAACAATCCTTATACCTTTAAGGCGAACTGGAGTATCACCGGCACAGGAAACAGCATCGACACAAACGGCGTCTTTACCGCCGGCGCTACGCCCGGCACATTCGCCATCATAGCTACAGGAAACAGTATATCCGACACCGCAGTGGTAACTGTAGATTATACCTGTACCGTTAATAATAAGTACGAAGCCGAAAGCGCCTCCAACCGCGCACCCGGGCCGGTACTGGAAACCTGTACAGACGTTGGCGGCGGACAGAACTTCACCAGCCTGAAAGGAGGCGACTGGTTTTCATACAGTAACCTGGTGGTGCCTGTTGCCGGCAGATACAATATCAGTTTCAGGGTATTGTCCACAGCTCCGTCTAAAATATGGATAGGCCACAGTACCTATAAATTCGACACCATATCCGTTCCATCCACTGGCGGCGTATGGCAAACGATTACGGATACTATCAGGCTGCCGGCACTCAATTATACCGGCGTGCATATATTATCCGGTAGTCCGAAATTCAACTGGTTCAGTATTGATAATTGCGCGGAAAACGAACCGGCCGCCCGTATGGCTTACAGCAAAGCTGAATATCCTGCGGAAGAAACAGACATCAAAGGGCCTGTCCTTTATCCCAATCCTACCAACGGACAACTGACCATAGATCTGCGAGGCCAGTCGTACCGGCGGCTGACACTGTTCAATATCAAGGGCAACATATTGCGGCAATGGAATATTCAAAAAGGCGAACGGCAAATTAGCAAGGATATCAGCGCTCTGTCAGCGGGCACTTATATGCTGATACTGGAAGGTGACCGGAAAACCAAAACCTTCCGGATTATTAAAATCTAAAAAAAGAAAGCCGTCCCATTTATCGATGGGACGGCCTCTTACTAACATTATGAAACGAACGAAGTATATCGGGTTATTGATCATTCACCTGCTGTTGTGCCATCCCGCTTTAGCGCAAAATGTAAAAATTATTTTTGATACTGATATGGATTCTGATGTGGATGATGTAGGAGCACTGTCAATGCTTCACGGGTTTGCCGATCTGGGAAACGCGGAAATACTGGCGGTGATGGTATCCAGCCTTAATCCCTGGTCGCCGGGTGCGGTGGATGTGATCAACACCTATTACGGCAGGCCGGATATTCCCATCGGCGCTGTTCAGCGATTTGGTGTATACCATAAATCCAAATATGCACGCAGCCTTTGCGAAGAATTTAAACATAACGTGAAACTGGAGGAGGATACGCCGGAAGCTACAATGTTGTACCGGAAAATACTGGCATCCCAACAGGATACCAGCGTGGTTGTTGTAACGGTAGGCGACCTTACCAATCTTTCCAACTTACTAAAAACGGGACCCGATCAGTTTAGCGGGTTAAATGGTATTGACCTGGTAAGAAAGAAAGTAAAACATATTGTTTGTATGGGAGGCAGATATCCTGCTGATGTGGATCCGAACCCATGGGGGAATTTTAAACCCGACCCGCGCTCTACCCAACATGTTGTTGCAGAATGGCCAACCCGCATTTATTTTACCGGGGGTGGTCCCTTCGCGGACAGTATACAAACAGGGAAGATCTTTTTCCGGGAAAAATATAAACACACGCCTATGGCTCGTGCTTACAAACTATTCCTGAAAGGCTGGAACAGGGACTGGCACCATAGCGCCGACATAATTGCCGTGCATGTGGCCATTAAAGGGCATCTGCCTTATTTCAAATTAGAAGCACGCGGCTATAATCATATTTTTGAAGATGGAACAAATTTGTGGCGTTTGGCGCCGAGGGATGACCGGCATTATCTGATCAGTGAATTTGCCAAAGGAGTTGATCCAAACATGATTGCCATAAAATTTGATTCATTGATGGCGCCACAAAAATAAAGGCGTCCTACAAAATGTATTGCAAACACTATTCATACAGCGTTGCTATTTCAACGCTTCATCCAATTGCTGGTACAACGCTTCCTGCTCGCTCGGCCGCCTGGCATTGGCTTGTATGATCTCGCCCTTACGGTTGAACAATACAAAAGTAGGATAGCGATTGATGGCCCCGCCAGCGGTTGCTATTTCCTGCCATATAGCAGCTATCTCTTCCCGGTTCATCCGGTAATGCTGTCCTTTAATATCATGATACCGGAGATACTCTTTCCAGGTGCTTTCTTTTATAACATCATCCATATCAAGATATACAAATACAATATCTTTCTGCTGATAGCGCTTTTTAAGCACAGGTTCAAAGGCCATTTCGGTTTTACAGGGACCACACCATGTTCCCCAAATGTCCAGATACACCACTTTACCTGCGTAAGGCTTTACAAGATCAGCTAAGGTGCGGATGGAACCTGGTTTTAGGAAAACGATTTGCGGGTTAATGCCATTGCGCTGCAGGATAGTGTGGATCCGCTGTGTTTCTGCCCGGGCCGGCGAAAGATATGCGCTGTTTGGAAAATAATGCTGAAGGGTGTCCAGCAGAATGAAAGCAGTATTAAAACTGCCTCCGTCTGCAGCATCGAGTATTTTGTTGAACAGTATTTTATCCTGCACGGAAGCGGGAAGATGATGGTGGGCGAATAACCATGATAGCATCTGTCGTTCGCCATAATGTTTTACCAGGCTATCTATTACGGAAAAAGGTGTTTGCAGGTATTCCACAATTTTCTGCCGCGGATCGCCTGCGCCTTTGCGCATCTGTAATGAAATATGGTAAGCGCCCTGCCGTTCCATGATCATATTTGCATAAAACCCGGTAGCCAGTGTAATACTGTCTGGCAAAGGTTGCCAGGTCATTACACTATTCAACAGGCTGTCGCGGAGGGGGTTCTTTGCCCATGCCATCTGGTTATTGGTAAAATCGTTGAGGTAACATTGGTACGCGTAGCGTGTTTCGCTCATCAGCAGGCGCTGCAAATGCGCAGGGATTCCCGATGCAGAAATAGCGTTGCTTCCGGCCTGTAACTCTTTTTCTATCGGGGCCATCACTTTTGTTTGCCATTCTGCGGCGCTAACTTTTGCGAATTGGTCTTGCATGAAAAATGGTGCGGAATGGAAAACACCTTGCCGGAGGAACTGGTTTTCCGGCGAAGCTTTCCCTTTAATATGGGCAGTGTCTATATACAGATCGCGGCCGGGGCTTAGCAACAGCCGCCATTGTTGCCTGCCCGTTTTTAATACTGCAAACACAGGCCGTGTTAGTTGTAACTTCTGCCGGAAAAACCCATCCGGAGAAGTCTTTATC
>NZ_DATMTE010000261.1:0-22606 GCF_035564935.1 Chitinophaga sp.
TCACTATTGGCGGTACTACCCGGCAAGCTACCTACCAGGGCGGTTCCGGCTCAGATACCTTAGGCTTCCTCTATGTAGTGCAGGCCGGAGATGTAGACATGGACGGCATTGCCCTCGACGCAGCAATCACCGGCACCATTAAAGATGAAGCTGGTAACAATGCAGTACTCACGCTCCCGGCGGTGAACACTACTGGTGTACTGGTGAATACTAATAGCCCCAGTGTGACCATTTCAACAACAGCTACCTCGCCGGTAATTGCGCCATTCACGGCGACCATTACATTTAGCGAAGCTGTAACTGGATTTGTTCTTGGAGATATTAACGCTACCAACGCTACTTTAGGTACACTTCTGACAGCGGATAACATTACGTACACAGTTCTCGTCACACCAACTGCTGATGGTCCGATAACATTACAGGTACCAGCCGGTGTGGCCATAAACCTGGGCAACAACACCAATACAGCTTCCAATATTCTAAATCTAACTTTTGATGGTACGGCGCCCACTATTACAGCATTGGATGTACCGGCAAACGGCATCTACCATCTTAACGATGGGCTCCGTTTCAAAGCACATTTCAGCGAGTCCATCGCCGTAACGGGTACGCCTACACTCGATATCACTATTGGCGGTACTACCCGGCAAGCTACCTACCTGGGCGGTTCCGGCTCAGATACTTTAGGCTTCCTCTATGTAGTGCAGGCCGGAGATGTAGACATGGACGGCATTGCCCTCGACGCAGCAATCACCGGCACCGTTAAAGATGCAGCTGGTAACAATGCAGTACTCACGCTCCCGGCTGTGAACACTACTGGTGTGCTGGTGAATACTAATACTCCCGGTGTGGCAATTTCCACAACAGCTACCTCGCCGGTAATTGCGCCATTCACGGCGACCATTACATTTAGCGAAGCTGTAACTGGATTTGTTCTTGGAGATATTAACGCTACCAACGCTACTTTGAGCGCATTCCATACAACGGATAATATTACGTACACGGCCCTCGTTACACCAACTGCGGATGGCACCATAACCCTCCAGGTACCAGCCGGTGTAGCCATAAACCCGGGCAACAACGCCAATACAGCTTCTAATATTCTAAATCTAACTTTTGATGGTACGGCGCCCACTATTACAGCTTTGGATGTACCGGCAAACGGCATCTACCATCTTAATGATGGGCTCCGTTTCAAAGCACATTTCAGCGAGTCAATTACTGTAACAGGCACGCCTACACTCGATATCACTATTGGCGGTACTACCCGGCAAGCTGCCTACCAGGGTGGTTCCGGCTCAGATACTCTAGGCTTCCTCTATGTGGTGCAGGCCGGAGATGTAGACATGGACGGCATTGCCCTCGGAGCAGCAATCACCGGCACCGTTAAAGATGCAGCTGGTAACAATGCAGTACTCACGCTCCCGGCTGTGAACACTACTGGCGTACTGGTGAATACTAATAGCCCCAGTGTGACCATTTCAACAACAGCTACCTCGCCGGTAATTGCGCCATTCACGGTGACCATTACATTTAGCGAAGCTGTGACTGGATTTGTTCTTGGAGATATTAACGCTACCAACGCTACTCTAAGCGCCTTCCAGACAACGGATAATATTACGTATACGGCCCTCGTCACACCAACTGCCGATGGTACTGTAACCCTGCAGGTATCAGCCGGTATAGCCGCGAACGTAGGTAACAACGCTAATACGGCTTCCAATACGTTAAGTGTTGTTTTTGCAGGAACAGCGCCAGTGGTAACAGCTGTAGACGTACCAGCAAATGCCACATACAGGCTTGGCCAGGTACTCTCCTTTACAGTTCACTTTAGTGAACCGGTGACTGTTACCGGTGCTTCATCGCTGGATATAACAATAGGCGCCACCACCAGATCCGCTACCTTTGTAAGCGGCAGCGGTACTAACGCCTTATTATACAGCTACACCGTGCAGCAGGGCGACATGGATATGGATGGCATTACAACCGGCACTGCACTTACCGGTACCATACGCAACACGGCCGGCAAGGATGCTGTACTTACCCTCAACAATGTAGCTGCTACCACCGGCGTGCTGGTGAATACAGCGCATCCTTCGGTAGTACTATCCGGTAACATTGCAGCGCGTGTGAATACACCTGTTACGGTGAATATTACTTTCAGCGAAGTGGTGACTGGGCTGACAACTACAGGTATTGTTGCTTCTAACGCAACGGTGAGCAACCTGCAAACAACTGACCACATCAACTATACCGCAGTAGTTACGCCGCTGACAGATGGTACCGTCAACGTGAATGTGCCTGCCGGCGCAGCCGTAAATACAGGCGGCAACGAAAACACCGTATCTAATACGCTGAGCTTTATTTATGACGCAACCCCTCCTGTTATCAATCCTCAAACACTGAGCATCAACTTCAACAGCCCGGCAGGTACCCAGGCCGGCGTACTCACCGCTGCCGATGCGGCAGGTACCATACAAAACTGGATGATCACCGCAGATGGCAGTGGCGGAGCCTTCGCGATTGACGCGACCGGCGCCATCACCGTAAAAGATGCGGCGATACTCAGCAGCAAGGCAGGTACCACTGTTAGTGTAACCGTTACCGTGAGCGACGGACTGAATACAAGTGCGCCAACAACTATTTCTATCAATATTTCAGCCGCAGTGGTGAATCAGCCACCTACGCTGGATGCAATCGCAGATGTTGTTGAATGTGCTGGTACAGAAGAACATACCATACAGCTCAAAGGCATATCAGCGGTAGAACCAGGCCAAACATACAATATCACCGTTACTGCAGATCAGTCCTATTTTGATATATTAACAGTAACGAATGACGTACTGCACTACCAGTTAAAAAGCAATATTACCAGCGGCCAGGCCAATGTTACCGTTACGGTCAAAGACAACGGCGGTACTGCCAATGGAGGAGTGGATACACAGCAGCGGACCTTCAGCGTTACGATCAACACACCGCCAACAGTAACGATCAGCAGTAATAAAGGCAATACTGTTTCCAAAGGCGATATCATACAACTCACCGCCACCGGAGGTAATAACTATCATTGGACAACCGTAGACGGTATTATCAGCGGACAACAAACCGCTGTGCTGCAGGCAAGAATCATGGTCAATACTACTTATGAGGTAACCGCAGTAAGCGCCGCGGGATGTCAGAATACCGGCAGTATCAACATCGCAGTAGTAGAAGATTTCAAAGTAGAATCTACCAATATCCTGACACCAAACGGGGATGGCAAAAACGACAGATGGGTGATCCGGAACATCGACAGCTATCCGAATAATGAAGTGAAAGTGTATGATCGCGCAGGCCGGATGGTGTATCAGCGCCGAAACTACAGCAACGACTGGGACGGCACCATGAACGGCAGTCCGCTGCCGGAAGGCACCTACTATTACATTCTGACCATCAGTGGCAGCACGAAAACGGCGAAGGGATATATTACCATCATCAGGGATCAGCAATGACCCTATTAAATTGTGATATTATGCATCTTTCATCAGGTATACAATGCTATATAAAATATATGCGGACTTCATTGCTTTGCTTCGTGTTGCTGACAACAGCCGGATACCAGCAGGGATGGGCTCAATCCCTCAGTACCACACCTGCCCTGCTGGAACCTTCTGCTACCCAGTATTTCCAGAACCAATACCTGGCTAACCCAGCTATGGCCGGAGTAGATAGCGGCCTGCATCTGAACGCCGCCTATCGTCGGCAAATGAATGGTATTGACGGTGCACCCGTTTCCAAATTTTTCACCGCTGATGGGTATATCGGCAACCGGGTAGGCGCCGGCTTCCATGTGTTTAATGATGAGGCAGGACTGTTAAACCGTACCCGCATAGCGATCTCTTATGCCTACCACCTGCCATTAGGTGATCGCGGACAAACACTTCATCTCGGCCTGTCGCTGGCCATGAATTTCCAGCGCATCGACTATAAAGCAGTGAACGGAGAAGAAACCGATCCATCCATCGGGGCGTTTAACCGCCGCGATAACTATTTTGAAGGAGAGTTCGGAGCGGCTTATACCAATGAACACTGGACACTGCAGGGATCTTTACCCAATATAAGATCTCTCTTCACCGGCGATAATAAAGCGGTGGATGGTGGTACCATTTATTTCACAGCACTCTCCTATCAATTTCAACCGGAAGGCGCTGTAAGCAGCATCATACCCAAAGTATGCTACAGGGGAGTAAGAGGAGGTGACAATATACTGGATCTTGGCCTGAATGTGGGCTTCCTGCGTAATGTAGCCAATGTGCTGGCACTATATCATACCTCCGGCAGCTTCACCGGCGGCATTGGCGTCAACATCCTGCAAACGGTTACACTGCAGGCCATGTACACCACTCAGACCAATGGTATGAAAACTTATGTAGACGGAGGATATGAAATAGGGCTTACTGTTAACCTGTTCAGGCAGCAGTAAAAATTGTAGCTCTACCTGCTCCTGTTAACTTTTCAGCGATCCCAGGTGACGGTAAGTATTGACCAGCACTCCTGTTGCCGTGGATGCCGTGCTTACGAATTCAAGTTCGCGGGCGTCAAAGCTGTCAGAAAGAAGCCGTTTACCCTTGCCCAGTAATACGGGGTATACGATCAGAATAACCTCGTCTATCAATCCTGCATCGAGCAGTACGGACGTTAGCGATATACTTCCGCAAAGCACCAGGTCAGGGCCGTCTGTCGACTTAAGCTTACGAACTCCTTCTATGATGTCCTCGCCCAGGCTCTTTACTGGTCCCCATTCCAGGCTCTCAGGCCTATGAGTAGCTATATATTTTGTTGCGGCGTTTATAGCGTTGGCCATTGGAAAGTCCCCGGCATTTGGCCAGTATCCCAAAAACTCATCGTAGGTTTTGCGGCCCAGCAGCATATCAAAGCGGGTACCGTATGCTTCAAGAAGCATAGCCAGCCCTGCAGGGGTACGATAAGGCGCCGACCACCCGCCGTATACGAAGTTTTTGTCGTGCTCAATAACACCATCAAGGGAGCTATGTTCAAAAATCCTGATCTTTCTCATTTTATTGTTATTTGTTTAGTGATGGTACAAATTTAAGACAGGCCCGGTACACAGGCAGGGTGCAAATCCGACAATATGAGGGTGTAAATAACCATAACACTTAAATAAGATTTTAAAAAATTGAAAAGAGATAAAAGATATAACTTGTATAATGCGTAAGTTTAGTAAAAGAGCTGTTTAAACATCCACTTAAGTTCAATCTGCAATTATCATTATAATTAACAAACAAAACCATGGCAAAAAATAAATTACTGCGAATGGACAACATCGGGATCGTTGTAGAATCCCTTGATGATGCCATCTCTTTTTTCACTGAAATAGGTCTGAAACTCGAAGGGCGGGCCTCGATCGAAGGAGAATGGGCTGGTCGCGTTACCGGACTTGGCAATCAGAATGTAGAGGTTGCTATGATGGTTACCCCTGATGGCCATAGCCGGCTTGAGCTTTCACGATTCCTGGCCCCTGCCGTTATCTCCGATCACAGGAATGCTCCTGTGAACGCCCTCGGCTATCTGCGGGCTATGTTTACAGTTGAGGATATTGACGACATGGTATCAAGACTCCTCGGACTTGGCGCCCAGCTTGTTGGCGAAGTGGTTCAGTACGAAAATATATACCGGCTTTGCTACATCCGGGCAAAAGACGGGCTTCTGGTTGGTTTGGCAGAACAACTTAATAATGATTAACAGCAATAAAAAATAAAGTAAAAAAGCGTGATACAATTCGAAGGAATGTATCACGCTTTTTTGAGCTTCATAGTAAAAGATCTGGTTAACATCCAACAAACTACGGGGATCAAAAAATAGATGGAAAGCCGGCTATTCAATCGCGAAACTAACCAACAGGGAAACATATTGCTCCTCGATTGGTTTAAAGTAATAACCTTCCTCTACCTCTCCCTGTCTTTGCCTGAAACTTATTTTGAATACCTGTAATGGAAAAAACCGATGTCTGCAAAACCACATTCCTGTTCTGTATTAAAGCTGAAAATACCCACCCTGTCTCTTTACTTCCGGCCTTATGCTATCTCTATGATGGCTTATATAAGTTAGATGCCGGGAATTATTGAACTGCTTTATCCCAATACAGGAGGTGCCAGAAGTTGAAAAATGAGTAAGGCCAGCATACCCTCCATTGCACATCCCTTTAATGTCCAGTTGGATGGTCACTTCATTTGAGGTGGTACGCCAACTTCTTTGGGTGATAGTATTACCTGCTTTTAACAGGATATTACGACCTGTTGAATCTGCAGGCAGGAATGCATGTAACCGTAAGAACCCCTTTCGTTCCGTTAATGACCATTTACCGGCTCTCGGCTGATAGTCCCATTCCCATTGCGGTTGTAAAACGGATGAATTAAAGTCATCATCGGTTTGGCTCTCTTTTGCAACATTGGGAATCTGAATTGGTTTGGGGCCTTTTAAGACCATTGTACCGATACTATCCTTCCCCGGCTCCCCGATAACCGGCCAGCCATCCAACCAGGTAACCGGTAACAGACTTGCAGCACGGCCTTCTCAATCGCCGGTTTTGCCATCAAGCGCCATCCTGAAAAAATGTATATTATATTTCCCGTTATTTGCCGGATCTCTTTCAAAATAGGTGCCATTCCCCTGGTCTCCCCATTTCCCGGTTCGTTGGCTCAACACGGAGAAGGACAGTAATCCAAAGCCTGCAGAATTATAAATGTCTTTATCTTCGTCATATGGTTGCCTCTTAGTAAATACGCCATTCCCAAATGCCTGTTATGCTTCCCTGGCTCTAATTTGTCCGTTTTCCGTAGTCACTGATGAAAATTGGATTGTCTGATTCCGTAATTTACGAAATGTAACGAGTCTTCAGAAACCTCACGCCTCAATCCTCTAACTAATCACTACCAGATTGTACGGATGCGCTCTTTAGGTTAATGCCTGGTGCACCTCCCAATACCTTCCCATAAAACATAAAATGCAGTATTTAATCACGGTTGGAATTGTGGCCAAAACAACATTGACTCTATCACTTACCCGCCCCGATCAGATCCAACGTATACTGAATCTCCGGATCCTTCCCAGCATGAATATATTCCTGGAACGCTTCAAAGGTCAGCTCTTTATCGGGCATACAGCCTCTCCCGTTATCCTCCTTCGCCTTCATAAAATATACTTCGCTCATGGGGATGGTTAACTTGCTTTTCGTTTCAGGCAGCGTATAGGTATTGAACCATGCCGCTGTAGTAGATGCTTCGCCGCTACCGGTTTCGGTACCTATCAGCATACCACGCTTATTATTCTTCACCAGCGCAGCAAAGTAGGTGGCCGCACTTACCGTACCCCCGCTGATCAGCACATATACATTCCCTTTAAAGTTATTCTTATCAGGCGGGTAGTTGGAAATAGAACCTTCTGCCAGGCGCGCATTGCCATAGTAAAACCCTTTTGTACTGTCGTAATCGAACCGTTGTTTCAGGAAGTTCTCCGTCTGCTTTACTTCGTCCTCTCCCATTTTGTTGCCGTAGCCGTTTAACAGGTTTTCCGGATCATGCAGCTGTATGTTCTTTGTCCGGTAATTAAATACGTTGTCGAAAGGTTGCAACGCCACAAAGGAATACAGCAGCGCAGACATATTCGGATTGCCACCGCCGTTCGACCGGATATCTATAATAACATTGCTGATATGACGCTTTTTCACTTCTGCAAAAAAATCGCTTAACTCTTTATACATGGCATTTTCCTGTAGCATAAATGTAAGAACGGTCAGGATAGCGGTAGATTCTTTTTCCTGGTATTCCTTCGTTATATAGGCACGCTTCAGGAAGGTATTAAAGGGCAGCTCACCCAGGCTCCGGTTATGGTAGCCGGTTTTAGCGTCTACCGCTTTCAGTGTTGTGGTAGTCGGATTTTTAGCGCCATAGGTTTTGTATACCACTTCATAACTGGTGGCTTCCGGGAAAACGAGACTGATGAACAAGCTGAGGTTGGTGCCGGTACGATCGGCGCCCGTTTTGATGAAACCATCGCTGTAAGTAACGTAGCCAATTTCGCTGAGCAACTGCGCAGCAGGCATTTTATTAATACGCAGTATCTCCGCACCAAAAGGGATGGTTTCCCCTTTGGCATTCACGATGATCCTGTCTTTAAAAGTAGTGGTAGCCAGCGGAAAATGTTGAATACCATAAAATACATCTACCACCCGCTCCTCTTCATAATCCAGTTTCAGATGCACATCATTGAATAACTGTATGGGAGAATACCGCAAAGCGCTTACCAGCGACGGATCTTTATCCAACCGCTCCATCAGGGAATCCATTTTACGGTTGAAGGTAATGGTGTCCGTGAATTTATAAGGATTCGGATGCTGCTGCTTCAACAACTTAACGGCGTACTTAAAATCATCTTTCAGATCCTGCCTGGTAAACCCGGTAAATGGTTGCACCTGGGCCACGGCGGCTGTGGAGAGTAGGGACATAAGTATCCCTGAGGCAAATATTTGCTTCATGCTATGACTGATTTTAAAAAATAGTGATCTACCCGGCATATGGCCGTGCCGGAACAAACGATTGTTTACATTTTATTGATAAGCGCAATGATCCCCTCATTTTCGATGATCATCATACCTTGTCTGTCTTCCGTAATGCCTTCCTGTAAAGTGTAGGTGTACCGGGGCACATTTCCTTCCAGCACAGTAGGCATATACCGGAACTGCACATTAGGCAGGTCTTTCAGCGCTTCTCCTACTTCAATGATATGGGTGGAAACGATAAACAGGCAATTATTGTATTCGGAAAAACCTCTCGTAACCGCCAGGGTACCATCAAAGGCATCTTTCACATTGGTGCCCTTGAACAATTCATCGAACATCAGCAGGAGGTGTTCGCCGGTAGCCGCCGCCAGGGCAGCATCCTTTACCCTTACTACTTCCGCATAAAAATGGCTATATCCCATCGCTATGTTGTCGGCCACGTTGATACTGGAGAAAATGCCTTCACGCACGGAAAACACCATTTCGGAAGCGGCCACCGGGAAACCAATATGCGCCATGTACATACCAATACCAATAGATTTCATCCAGGTAGACTTACCCGCCATATTGGCCCCCGTGAGGAACAGCACATTGCTGCCTTCCTCCATGTGTATATCGTTGCCCACCGCTTTTGAAATACAGGGATGCCTGAGATTGCGTACCTGCAATACGTTTTCTTCTTTTTCCACCGCGGTGGCATAACAAAAATACCGCTCCCTCGATACATTGCTGACCGCAATGTATACATCTGTTTCCGCAATGAACCGCAGCACTTCCTTCATGGCTTCATTGTGCCTGTTGCGCAGCAGGAAATCATATCCCGATACCGTGCGGGTTGGCATCGGCTTGTAAATGTCGCTGTCCAGGATCCTGCGGATGTCTTTTTGATGCATGATGGCCAGTAACGTTTCCACACGGTCCTGCAAAGGGCTGTTCTCCCGCTTCAGCAATTCCAGCAGTCCGAAACATTTCTTCAACGTTACAATGGTTGCCTGCAACTGCAGCAGCGTATTTTTGAAACGGTCGTCTTTCGTGAGGCCGGCCAGCAATTTTTGCAGATGCAGATCCGCCGTCACTGCCCATTGCGACTTCCCCACCGTAGTGTCTATATACTCCCGCATCAGGGAAACCTGGTCGGCTTCAAAAGGAAAGGCGATCGCTTTCTCTTCGAAAAACTCAAAAATTGCGACCCGCCGGTTAATAGCAGCGGCATCATTCAGCGGATGAGAAAACATTTCATCCATCAGTTTCTCACCGATCCGTGTTTTTACTTTATTGAATAAAAAGTATACGGATCCCTGGCGGAATTTTCCCATGAGGTTCAGCTCCCCTACCGATTGACGATCTATTTTAAAACTCATAATTGCTTATTTAACCTTTTTCCACCTTTGTTTCCCCGTTTAAGAATGTCTGGTATGCCTTCGTTGTTAATGATGATCATTCCGTGTTTATCGTCGGTAACGCCTTCCTGCAGGGTATATGTGTATTCAGGTACCGTCCCTCTCATAATGGTGGGAAGAAAGTAAAAAGCGGCGCTTTCCTTTTTCCGTAACTCGTCTGCCGCCTCGATGATATGGGAAGAGATGATGAATTTGCTGTTCTTCCGGTTGGTAAACGCATTACAAACCGCCACGGTTCCTTCCAGCGCATCCTTCACATTCGTACCCCGGAACAATTCATCGAACAATACAAACAGTGATTTTCCTTCACTGAGTTCCTGTCCCATTTTCTTCACACGCAACACTTCTGCATAAAAATGACTGGCCCCGATGCCGAGGTTATCAGGCAGGTTGATGGTGGTATATACGCCGTCCATAACAGAAAACTCCATGGAGGATGCAGCTACCGGGAAGCCCATATGCGCAATGTAAACCGCCGTGCTGAACGAACGCAGGAAGGTAGACTTACCCGCCATGTTGGCTCCTGTAAGAAAAACCAGGTTACAGGAAGGCGTCATATGCAAACTGTTGGCCACCGCGTTTTTTAAAAGCGGATGGTATACACCATCCACTTTTAAAATACCGGTCCCTTTCGGGTGTACTACAGGAAATACCAGGCGATGTTTGCTGGTCACCTGCGCTACGGAAACGTACACATCGATATGATAAATAAAATGCAGCAGTTGCAGTATCTTCTGCTTCTCCTTATTACGGATCAATACATCAAAAGCCATTACGGCGGCAAATGAAAGCCGGGCGCCCGGTTTTTCGTTAAACACAGGTAAAAAAGCCGCGTCGTTCAACAGCCCGGTAGCCGCCAGCCGTTCTTCCTCCAGCTCTTTCAGCTTTACCATTTCCGCAGACTCCAGGTACTGCCTGAGCGTATGAAAAAGAGTTATCACCGAAATAATGCCATGCTGCACTTCCTTCTCGCTGAGCGACACTTTTGCACCGCCATCAGGATTCTCCTCAAAAGAAATATATTTTTCTGCCTGGTCCAGCATAGCGCCATCGAAAGGAAAGGTGGCTTTCATTTTCACGAAAGCAGCTATAGTATTGATCCGTTTGATGATCGCTTCCCGGTTGTTCAGTGGTTTCCTGAACATGGCTTCCATAATGGTTTGCCCGCCGCGGGTAAATGAATGATTATAAATATCGTAAATACCTGGTGTGTCTGCCTTCGAAAACAAGCGCAGATCATCCATGGTTTGCACATCTGTCTGCAAATACATAATTATACTTTTTATGAAAACAATTATTTGCGTTTCCTTCTTATCAGTATCACGATACCGGCAGCCAGGATCAGGGCAGGTATAATATATTGAAGCACCATCTTCAATGTTTTGGCAGGCGCCTTTTTGATCGTCAGCCATATATCTGTGGGCACCCTGAAATTGTGGTAAACCGGGAATTTGTTATCCACCGTATAACTGTAGAACGCATTGCCATAGTCCTTCCCGTTCCCCCTGATCGCAGACATCAAATCGGCATCGCTGGAAACAATGATCTTCTGCAATTTGTTGCCGGTTTTCCGGGTTAGCTGGAGGCCCACTGCGTAAGGCGCTTCCTTCCGGTAGTCTCCTTCCGCGGCACTGAACACGGGTGCTGCGGAATCCACTACCAGCATACCTCTTTCTACCCAGGTTTTTTCATTATTCTGTAAGGTAGTGATCTGCTCTGCCTTAAATCCTGAGGTATCGGAATAACTTAATACACTGGCGCCGGCAATATTGGTATAGCAGGCATTCAGGATACCGTTCCTGAAGTAGAAGAACGGTTCTTCATCGGCCATGTCTGTACCTTTCTTTGAAATTAACCCGGCAAACTTATGCGGCAGATCCTCCAGGTTCACCTGCACAATGGTGCCTTCATCCGCATTTACGCCTATATGGTTCAGAATTGGATTCATGATAAACTGCTTGCCCGGTTCGGAATAGAAGATGGCATTCCCTCCCCTGTCTATATACTGTTTAACGCTGTCGATAATGGCCTGATCCAATATCGTTTTCGGATCGGAGATCACCAATACATCTTCCGGTTTAAACGCACCGGCACTTATGGATGGAATGGTATCGAAATTCAATCCCATATTGATCAGCGCATTCCTGGATAGTTTATTAACAGCATGGTTGCCATATTCCCGTTCGCCCATCTTCAGGGGTGAACGCTCATAATGCCCTGTAAGAAATTTAAACGTGGGCGTGGGATCATTTATTAAACGCAACAGGCTGCCGGAAACATGCCTTTCATTTGGAAAAACAGTTGGGTCGGGGTAAGTTCTTAGGAACGTCTTCTTTCCCTTATACTCCACCTGCATCAATAAGCCCTTCGTTTCCGACTCCAGGTCGATGAGGCGCCTGATCTCTGCCGGTTTTTTGTAGATAGAAAGATCGGTTTTATACATTTCGGCATACTTCTCCGCTATTTCATCCAGCGATTTGCCGGGGTACAACTGAAATATCGAGCTATCCCCTTTGGTCACATCGTAATAATAAACATACTCAAACTCCATATTATTATAAAAGCGGCGGTACCTGGCCCAGAAGTCCCACAGGTACTTATTACGTGCTGAAGGCAAGCCATTGATCAGGTTATACCCCAACAGGTTGGTATACAGCGTTATCTTCAACGGTGATCCGTCCAGCTGCTTTATTACGCCCTGGGTATTCTCATGCAGTGTATTTACTTTGCTTCTCGTCACATCCCAATAGCCGATCAATCCGTGCCGCGAAGTAACCACCAGTATCACCACCGTTGTCACGAACACCAGCAGGTACCTGCCTGCTGAAACACGCCACGACTTCGACTCGGTAACGGATTTTGTTTTAATGATGGTGAATGCAATAAAAAGGGAAGTAATGCTGAAGAAATAAATGAGATCTTTTGTTGTAATAAGGCCCGCCAGCAAGCTTTCTACCCTTCCCGAACTGGAAAGGAAATAGGTAACATCCCGCACATAATCCGTTCCCTGGAACAACAGCCGTAAGGAAGAAAAGAGGATCAGCACTACAAATGTTCCCATCCCCGCAACGATCGGGTACGAGGTTAAACTGGAGATAAACATTCCTACTGCCACATACATGGCCGCCAGTAAAAAGAAACCCAGCACCATGGCCATGATATGCGGGACCTCGGCATTTTTGACAGAAAAGGACAGTATCGTCAGCTCTACCAGGAACACCAGGATCATCAGGCATACAAAACTGTATACCCCCAGGAACTTACCCAGGATGACCTGCCGTGTTTTCACCGGCGACGAATGCAGCAATTTAATGGTACCGGCGGAATATTCACGGTTGATCACGCCCATTGTAAGCAGTGGGATGAACAAAAAGAAGATCATCAGCACCGTGTCCAGCCCATTGCCGACCACCAGCCTGGTCAGCGGCGAATTGAGAAATCCCCTGAAAAGATGTCCCTGCAACTCCAGCATACTATCCTGCTGCAGCGCCGTATCCAACAGGTTTCCCATAATAATGCCCGCACTGGCCATCAGGAATAAGATCAATACAAACCATGCGATCGGCGAAAAGAAAAAATACCGTAATTCCGCCCGCGCTATATTAAAAACTACTTTCATTATTGTTAGATTGAAGAAGCATTTGATGATAATTGTTTGAATACATTGTCCATCCCCGAAGATTCTGTGTGAATGGCAGTGAGCCGCCAGTTCTGCTCAGCGCTCTTTTTCACAATCCTTTCCTCCAGGTCGTCGTTAGGCTGGAACCAGATCCGGCATTTGTGATCCGGCAGCAACTCCACTTTCTGCACATCTTCCATTGCCATCAATTCTTCCGGCGCAGGCATATGAAGCATCCTGACCACCAGGGTATTGGGCTGCAGGATATTATTAAAAGCATCAAGCGTGTCAGAGAACACCACCCGCCCGGATTCGATCATGATGATCTCCCTGGCAAGCAGGTTAATTTCCGACAACACATGCGACGACAACAATACCGCACGGTCCTGCGCAATTTCTTTTATCAGCTTCCTTGCTTCAATGATCTGGTTGGGATCCAGGCCATTAGTGGGTTCATCGAGGATCACCACTTTAGGGTGATTGATGATGGACTGCGCAATGCCTACCCGCTGCCGGTATCCACCCGATAAATTCTTTATAAGGCGCGACCTCATCTGCGTAATGGACGTTTTCTCCAGCACCTCTTCCACAGCGCTTTTTATCCGGCGCCTGTCCATCAGCCTTAACTGCGCGGAATATTCCAGGTATTCCTGCACGGTAAAATCCATGTACAGGGGCGCCTGCTGCGGTAAAAAGCCGATCTGTTTTTTATATTCAATAGGATCATCTTTGATGTTCAATCCGTTGATGGAAATATTCCCTTCCGTTTGCAGCAAGGTGCCGCAGATGATATTCATCGTAGTTGACTTACCCGCTCCGTTAGAACCCAGCAAGCCAACAACCCCGGTATCATTGATCTCAAAATTTATTTCGCGTATGGCCCAGGAACTGCCATACCTATGCGACAGGTTCTCCACCTTTAATATAGGCTGCATATAATGTTGTTTATGATTTATAAAATTTAATTAGAAATGGCCCATACTCGTTGCCCTGGCGGAGAAATCACTCTCCGACATCCAGGTTCCGGTTACCAGCATGGTACGTGCCTTAAACAACCACTGGAGATTCGGAATAAGAGAACCCGGGGGAATATTTACTTCAGACAAGGTGGCCAGCGTAACGCCTGTTGCATGGTCTTTCACTTCAAAATGGAAGTTGCTGAAGGAGGCATTAACAGGAATTTTTATAAAATCAGTGAGTTGTTCATAAGCCAGGTTGGACACCAGGGTACCTGGCTCCGGCTCCAGTTCTATCACATCGATCGGCCTGTTATCGAAAAGATTAATGATCCGGAGATTAACCACACTGTCGCTCAGGCTGCGGGCTGGCAGGTTTTCCTTTACAGTTTTTTGTTTCACCTTGGCCGGACTACCATACACAAAATGCGTGAAAATCCCACCGGGCTCCAGTTGCAGTGTGGTTTTCAGGAAGGGGTTATTAGGCTGGAGAGTATCATTATTCCTGAACAATGTAACCTGTTGACTCATTTTATCAGTGGCATAATCATAAGCATTGCCACTGGCAATATAAGATAACCTGCCATAGACTTTGGGTTTTGAATCTCCAAAATAGGCAGTCAGGAAGGAGGTATTGTCGTTAATTCCGTTCACAATTGTCAGAGACGCCGGAAATATCTCTTCCCTCAATTCCTTCTTACAGGAGGTACCGGCCAATAGTATACCCACTGCTACCACGCCCGTATTGAAACATTTTTTATAGCTGAATTGAAACATCTTTCTGGATTTAATGATGATCACTTTTTAGTTGTAGCCTATATTCTGGGAGAGATTATTGTCCCATTGGATCTCTTCCTGTGGAACCGGGTATAGCAACTGGTAAGGATTCCATGGCTGCTTATAAGCTATCGCAGAGAGTACCTCCGTGGCCTTGTTCGTCCTTTTCAGGTCCAGCCAGCGATGTCCCCATTCCGCAAACAATTCTGTTTGCCTTTCGTGGGCAATGGCATCCGTTACCTGCTGATCAGTTAAAATATAAGGAAGATCCTGCAGCCCGGCGCGTTTCCTGATAGCGTTCAGATCATCGATCACGGCATTTTTATTGGCCGCGCCCCGCAACATATTTGCTTCCGCTCTTACGAGGTACATTTCCGCGAGCCGCATCACCACGTAATATTCAGACCTGTATCCGTTTATTACACGGTTGGTGGAATTGATCTTATACTTGGCCGGCAAAAAACCGGCAGGGGTAAATGGCCCGCTGGCGACCGCCTCCGTCCATGCCGTTTTTCTCTTATCGTTCGCCTCGAAAGCGTTCATCAGCGATGGCGTAAGGTACCTCCCTGTCATAGAATATTGTTCAGGCGTGGCATTGCCCTGTGTTCCTGAAATATTGTTCTGTTTCAACCGGAAGATGACTTCCCTGCTGGATATGCTGAACACCGTTTCCAGGCTTTCCAATTGAAACAGGTCTGTACGACCAATTACTTCATTGGCATTCTGCCAGGCTTTTTCATAATTTTTGGTAAACAGGTAAACCCTTGCCAGCATGGCCTTTACATACCATTTATTGACCCGGATGCGCTCTGTATTATTCCCATTATAATTTTCAGAAAGATACCCCGACGCTTCTTCCAGGTCATCGATGATTTGCTGGTATACGGCGTCAGGGCTGGCGGAAGGAAGATCTTTCGTATCATTATAATCGATGGATAAGGCGAGGGGAACTTTGCCGAACAGGTTTACCAGGTAGAAATACCCCATTGCCCTTACGGCCAGCGCTTCGCCCAGCACCTGTTGCCTGTAGGCCTGTGTAAACTCTTTGGAGGTGGCAGCCTTCACCCCTTCTATCAATGCATTGGCATTGAAGATCCCCTTGTAGGCCGACTTCCATATTTTCGGAGAATAGCCAGGGTTCAGCAATGTAAGCCTGTTGACTGTTTCCACATAATACAGGTCGTCCCCGCTGAGCGAAGGGTTAAATAGTTCATCGGCAGAATGCCCCGCGGCCAGCGTAATGCCACCGGCGCTGTACAGGTCATTGCCCAGCGTTGCGAATGAAGTGAGCTCGTTCTGCCCGCCGTTGATCAGGTAAGAATACAAACCGTTGAGGGCAATAGCTGCCTGGTCGTCCGACTGGAAAACCTGGTTGGTGGTGATCGAATTTACCGGGTCCTTTATATCCAGCATTTTATTACAACCTGTTGCTAACATGCCGGACAATAAAATACCGGCTGCGGCTATATGGAAAGTACTTTTTTTCATACCATTTATTTTAAAAGCTTAATCTCAGGTTAGCGGCAATCCTCCTGATCTGTGGCGTTGTACCCAATTCAACATCCGACAGCCTGTATTGCGAGAGTTTGAAAATCTTTGATGAATTTACAGAAACCGATCCCTGCTTCATGCCCACCTTCTTTAACCATGCTACCGGCAGCAGGTACGACAGGCTAAGATTGTCCAGGCTGAGATAAGCGCCTTTGGCATAGTAGGCATCCGATCCGAAAAAACCGCCACTATTCCTGGTGGAATACATTGAATAAAGTGCTTTATCGCCCGGTTGCTGCCAGTGCCTTTTTTCAATTTCGTCGTACAATACCATGTTGGACATACCTCCGTACCCGATGTTATTCAACTGGTCTGCTACCAGGGATTTTTCGAAACTGAATTGTGCATCCAGCGAGAGTACCCGCCTGAAGTCGACCCGGAAGCCCATTCCACCGAAATAGTCAGGGTTCAGGTCAATCATCCTGTAATGATCGTCCAGTTCCGTGTCCGGGAAGTTTGTAGAACTCATGCCCGCAGGACTGGCTCCATCCCCGTTATGATCCTCAAATACAGGTGTTCCTTTCATGGGGTTGATGCCTATATAATGTGAGTAGGATTTAGCTGTTACAGATGCCCCGATCCTGTACATATCCTTATAGGGGGAATTTTCCAACCCCGGAAACGCTACCAGCGTATTACTGTTCTTACTTACCTGGAGACGCGCGCTAATACCCCATGTATTGGTGTTCAGGATGGTTCCGTCCAGCATCACTTCCACTCCCCTGTTCCGGATAACAGCGGGCCAGTTGCCCACCACTGCAGAAAAACCTGTAAATGCCGGCGTGGTAATGTTGGTCAGTTGCTTTCCGTCCCTGTTGATGTAGAAGTTGCTTTCAATATTCAGCATGCTGTTGAAAAATCCCAACCTGGCGCCCACTTCAAACTTACTGGCACTGGACCAGCTGTATTTCTGGTTAACGGGTTGTATCAGCGTATAGGTGGTCTGATCGTCGTAGTCAGGCAATTTATCAATGTATCCTGTCGGAATATTCGACCAGCGCGAGAGGTATTGGTAATCACCCACATTGGCATTCCCCATAACGCCATAGGTAGATCTTATCTTCGCAAAACTCAGCCAATTCATGCTGGCATTCTTAAACCATTCTTCATTTGATAAAACCCAGGATACCCCGGCAGATCCAAAGTTCCCGAAACGGGCCCCGTCACCAAAGCGCGATGAACCGTCCCTTCTGCCATTTAAGTTAATGATGTACTTACTTTCCCAGTCGAAACCCACCGTTGCCAGCAGGGATACCACTTTCAGCTGGGTGTAACTATTCATGGCCTGCAACACCTGGGCATTCGAAAAGCTTTTGATGAGATTATCGTTAGAAAACATCATCCCAAACAGCGTTGCCGCATCCTGATCGGCATAACTGTAATCAGCTGCCAGGGAAGCAGACACCTTTGCTCCACCGAACAGTTTAACATAGTTGATATTCGGCCTTACCAGCAGGCTCTTTCCGGAACCTGTGCCGAAAAACGCCATGCTTACGGGAGAGAACACGGGATCTTTCCCTGCTTTAGGCATATAGTTGCCTGATTTATTGGAAAAAAATTCCCCGCTAAGGCGAACGCCCGCTGTGAGGTCCTTGAATATTTCGTAGGTAAACCCAACATTGGTCTGACTTTTCAGCGTTTGATTTTCGCCCCAGTTTTTTATATCCCTGAATGGATAATTGCTTCCATACGGGGTTCTGTAAGGGGTAAAATTATATTCCCCGTTCTCATCATAGATCCCCGGAGCATTGGGTGGCAGCGAGAAAAAATCAAACGTAGCAGCCGTTTCATTATTGGAATAAGTATTATTGGTAGAAAGCTCCACCTGCAGCTTGCCGTTCGGGCTGCGGTGATTGAACGATATGCCCACTGTTAAACGATTGTTTCCCCTGCCCTGGTTATACATTTCTGTTGTGGAGGTATATCCTACGCTCACACGGTAGGTATTGAGCAGCAGCCCTCCTTCCACACTCAGCTGCACATCATTCGACTGCTCATTTTTGAAGAAGGCGCGTTGCCAGTCGGTATAGGCTTTCTGATCCCAGATAGTGAGATCCGGCGCATTATCCAGGGCAGGAAATACGCCGTCATTCAGCATGGCTTCCTTCCGCACCGCCAGGTACTGTTCCGTATTCATCATATCCATGTAGCGCTGCACACCCGAAAACACTTTAGAGTAGCTTACATTAAACCGGGTGGGTCCCGGTTTTCCTTTTTTGGTAGTGATGATGATCACGCCATTTGCCGCCCTGGAGCCGTACAACGCGGTGGCATCGGCATCTTTCAGCACGTCCACGCTTTCAATATCCAGGGGATTGATCATATACAGAGGGCTTTCGCTAGTGGAATAGCCGCCCTGAACAGGTGTGCCTGCTCCCAACGGATTAACGGACAAAGTAGCAATCGGCAAGCCGTCTACCACATAAAGCGGGTCTGTATAACTATATTCGTTCAGCACATTGCGCCCGCGTAATTCTACTTTCCTGGCGCCCGCCGTGTTGGCCGATTGGCTGATCCTCAGGCCGGGCACACGGCCCGCAATCGCATCCAGCACATTTACCACGGGTTGCCTTTCAATATCACTGGCTTTCACCGTAGCAATATTCGCTGTACCGGTCCTTTTATTGGTAGTGCCTAAAACAGTGACCTGCACCTCATCCAGCTTATTTTCGGAGAGCGCCAGTTCTGCGTTGTACGCTTTGGCAGCAACAACCGGCTCCGTTATTTTAAACAGGTGGTCCACATACCCGATATAGCTGATCCTCATTTGGTCGCCCAACCTTACCGGCACCTTGACAGAACCGTTTCCTGCGGTCAGGTAATTCCGTTTGTCGGTAAGATTGCTGATAGTGGCGCTAACCAACGGTGTATAACCGGAAGAATACACAAAAACATCGATCATCTCCTGTTTTGCCGGCATCGAATCGGCCGGTTGACTGGCTACAGCCGCTATGGTCTCTTTCCGGGACACCAGGATGTTTTTGTCGATGATCCTGTAGGTAAGCGACTGGTTCTCGAATATCTTGTTGAGAAAACTGGCCAGGTCAATTTCCCGGGCATTGATGGTAACCGGTTTTGCCGTTGATAAGGCGGTAGCCTTATAAAGGAAAACATAATCGGTTTGCGATTCCACCGCTGTAAAAACCTGTTCCAGCGCAACGTTTTTACCATTAAAGCTGATGCTTTGTGAAAGGCCTCTGGCAGATACCTGCAACAGGGCGGCAGTAAGGAGAAAGAATGTTAGCTTCATGACTAACAGGGATTTGGTTGAGCTACGTTTCCGTCCATAAGGAACCCGTATGCAATTAAAAATAATTGGCATAACTTTGCATGATCCGCCCCTTCTCGTAAGGGGCGGAATGTTTAAGTGAATAAATAAACAGTCCTTTACCTGATTGTGATTGTTATATTACTTGAACATCTGCCGGGAGTGTCGCAAGCACTTCCGGTTTTGTTTAAGCAACCTCTTTTACCACCCGCTATTTTACATACAAAACATTCCCTTTCAATTCGAAATTAACATCCATTGTTTCCAGCACTTTTAATACATCAGACAAATTGGTATTGCGGTGCATTTTCCCTTTGAAGATGACATTATCCGGTTTCCCAACATACTGTACGTCTATGTTGTACCATCTTTCAAGCTGGCGCATGACACTGAAAAGATCCATGCCGTCAAAATTAAACAGGCCGTTTTTCCATGCAATAATTTTATCAGCATCCGGCGTTGCTATTACGTTAAGCGTACTCCCTCCCCGTGCATCCGGTTTACTTAAAACTGCTGTTTGACCGGGTACAAGCACCAGGTGATGCGAGTTACGTACACTGCCCGGTTCCGGCGTTATTTTCACCGCACCGGTGAGCAATGTGGTGCGGATTGTTTTTTCATCGCTGTAGGTGTTCACATTAAATGAAGTACCCAGTACTTCCAGTTTCATCTGGCTGGTTTCTACTACAAAGGGCTGCCAGCTCTTGCTGGCTACTTCAAAATACACTTCCCCGCTGATCTTCACCCTTCGTATGCTCCCCTTGAAAGCAACCGGGTATTGTATAGAAGATGCTGCATTCAGCCATACTTCCGTTCCATCGGGAAGGATAACATGGTACTGGCGGCCTTTAGGCGTGGTAATGGTATTCAGCGCCGCCCCGTCGGTGGCGGCGGTAGCATCATAGGTAAGCTGGTTGTTGTTCATTGAAATCTGCGTACCGTTCTGCGTTGCAATTTTCCCTTCACCTAAACTATCCAGCACCAGTTGGGTACCATCCGCCAATGTGAGGATGGCGCCATCTTTACCCGGTGGAATGTCCTGCCGGGCAATATTCCCACCAGGCCTGCCGGGGGTTCGCGCATTATGTATAAGCAGGAAATAAGTGGATACGCCTAACGCCAGCACCAGCACCGCGGCTGCCCATTTCCAGTTGTGCAGGAACCGCAGTTTTGATTTCTTAGCAGGTTTGTTGGTGAGAAAACGCTCCAGCGCAGCGGTTTCATCAAACCGTGCCATTGCCCGCACGTTTTGCTGTTGTACCCCCGGATCGTTCAATTCCATCCATAACTGCCGGTTCTCGTCGCTGGCAGCGATCCATGCATCCAGTGTCTCCTGTTCGGCGGCTGTAAGCATGCCCTGTTGCGAACGGGAAATAAGCGCTGCAATGATGAACGGATCGTTTGAAGAAGACGCCATGTCTGATGTGTTTATCTTATTACAACATGGTATCCCGGTAGTACTAAAAGAACTGAAAAAAAATTATGAGTGGTGGGAAAACAATAAGAACAAGGTAATTACGGCCGGCGACAGGCGCATTCTAAGCAGCTTCAGTCCCCGGGTTTTCTGGTTTTTAACCGTTTGGAGGGAAATGGAAAGGATTTCAGCGATCTGTTCATTTTTTAATCCTTCTATATAACTCATGCGGACGATCTCCCCGCATTTCTCCGGCAGGTTGTTAATTTCGCGGTAGATCACCCTGAAAACTTCCATGCGGATGATGTCCAGGTCTTCCCCTGTGTCACCATCCTCCTGCTCATGGAGAAACTTAGCCTGGCGTTCCTTACTATGCTGCGCCCCTTTCAAAAAATTAAGGGCCGCATTGCGCGTAGCCTTATACAGATAATCCTTCAGATGCCGGACGGTTTCGAAAGCATATGGCTTCTGCCATAATCTTTCAAAAACGTCCTGCACAATATCTTCTGCATGCCCTGGCTCACCGATGATCTTTTCGGCGTAGAGGCAAAGCGCACTGTAATACGCTTTAAATATGTGAGAATAATGAAATGTATCTGCCGAAGCCAATCCCCGCAAAAGCTGATACTCATTATAAGAAGATTCCTGCGACAAATTTGCAAACCCGATTTTAGTTGAGATGTAAAAGTAATTAAAAAATCAAGGTATAAAAATGGGGTTGATGAGCGGGGGGATATAGCTTCCTTCCTGAAAGATCAATGCAATCGCCAGGGTGGGTCTTTCCGGTTCACGCCGGCGTAGTAAAGAATTAGTAAGTTCCCGTCAGGGTCTTTTAATCTTGCCTCCCGCCAGAGCCAGGATTGATCAGTTGGTAACGATTCAAATACGATGCCCTTACGCTGAAATTTATCAACGTCGTCATCAAGTGTTTCTGTTTCAAAATAGAGCCAGATATTGTTGGTGCCCGATTCACCGGATTCATGAAGGGAAAAGGTGGAATTGCCATTCAGGCATTCAAATCTGGCGTATCTGGGTAATGCTTTTACAATTAATTTTAATCCAAG
>NZ_DATMTE010000262.1:0-9526 GCF_035564935.1 Chitinophaga sp.
GCAAAATCCTCCAGCAATATAAACCGGCCGGTAAATATGCTATCGTAGTGTCTGCACTCGGCGGGATAACGGATAAGCTTATACGCTGCGGACAACTCGCAGAACAAGGCAACGAAGACTATAAAAATATATTACAGGAAATTGAGGCCCGGCACCTGGATACTATCCGCGAACTATTCCCCATCACCGCACAAAGCGGGCAAATCAGCCAGCTGAAGAAAAAACTCAATGCACTCGAAAACCTCTGCGACGGCATCTTCCAGGTAGCCGAATTAAGTCCGCGTACCCTCGATAAAATAATGAGCTACGGCGAACTCATGTCATGCGTTATCGTAGCGGAAAAACTAAAACAGCAGGGTTTCTCCGCCTCCTGTAAAGACAGCCGCGAACTGATTGTTACCGATAACAACTTCGGCCACGCCGCCGTTAACTTTGTTGCCACCAATCACCATATTACACAGTTCTTTGCTGAGTCGCCCGCCGACTATGTAGTATTCCCCGGTTTCGTGGCGGCTACTCCCGATGGAGAAACCACTACCCTCGGTCGCGGTGGCTCCGACTATACCGCCGCCATCATTGCCGCTGCCGTAAACGCATCCGTACTTGATATATGGACAGATGTAAGCGGTATGATGACCGCCGACCCGCGCATCGTATCACAGGCCATTCCCATTTCGCATATCTCTTATGTGGAAGCAATGGAGCTGTCGCACTTCGGCGCCAAAGTCATCTATCCTCCCACCATCCAGCCGGTAATGAGCAAACGCATTCCCATCTGGATCAAAAATACCTTTGCCCCGGAAGATCACGGTACGCTTATACAAGACAGCGCCGACCGCAGCTTCCCGGTAACAGGCATCTCCGGCATCCCCAACATCGCACTGCTCACCCTCGAAGGAAGCGGCATGGTGGGCATCCCCGGGTTCTCCAAACGGCTGTTCGAATCCCTCTTACGGGAACGCATCAACGTAATTCTCATTACCCAAAGCTCTTCTGAGCACTCTATCACGGTAGGCATTCATGAAGCGGATATGCTGAAAGCCAAAACAGCGGTGGACAGCGAGTTCTCGCAGGAAATCAGCGAAAAAAGCATAGACCCCCTCCTGGTGGAAAAAGACCTCTGCATTGTAGCTGTAGTGGGCGATAAAATGAAAAACCATCACGGCACCAGTGGTAAACTCTTTGGCACCCTGGGCAGGAACGGTGTTAACGTAAGGGCCATCGCACAGGGATCTACCGAAAAAAATATTTCCGCTGTGATCAACAAAGCCGATATCAAAAAAGCGCTGAACGTAATGCACGAAACCTTTTTTGAAACACCGCTCAAACAGGTAAACCTCTTTATTGCCGGCGCCGGCAATGTGGGCAGCAAACTGCTGGAACAACTGGAACAACAACAGCACTATCTCCAGCACGAACTGGGCCTGCAGATCAGGGTAACCGGCCTGGCCAACAGCCGCCATACCCTGATCAGCGATACCGGCATCAACCTGCGTACCTGGCGCGAACAACTGGAACATGCCCAGCATATCAGTACCGCTGATTTTGTGCAGCAGATCAAAGCACTGAACCTCCGCAACAGCGTATTCGTAGATAATACCGCCAGCAGCGACATTGCAGCCGTATACCACCAATTCCTCCAACACGGTATTTCTGTAGTCACCTGCAATAAAATTGCCTGTTCATCCGACTACGCTTATTATAAACAGCTGAAAGACCTGGCCCGTAAATACAACGCCTCCTTCCTGTTTGAAACCAATGTTGGAGCCGGACTACCGGTCATCAATACACTGAATGACCTGATCCGTAGCGGCGACAAAGTACACAGCATAGAAGCCGTACTATCCGGCAGCCTCAACTTCGTGTTCAACCATTTCCTGAATGGCACCAGTTTCCGCGAAGTAGTGAAAGCAGCACAGGACGAAGGCTATACCGAACCGGATCCACGCATTGACCTCAGTGGCAAAGATGTAATGAGAAAGATCCTGATCCTTGCCCGTGAAAGCGGCGCCGCCATTGAAATGGACGAGATCACCAACTATTCGTTCCTGCCCGATGAATGCCTCAATGCACCATCCGTACCCGATTTTTACGAGGAACTGGATGTACATGCCGGTCATTTCCAGGGATTGCGCGAAGCCGCAGACGCTGAAGGCAAACGCCTGAAGTTCGTGGCCAGTTATGTAGATGGGAAAGCCTCTGTAGGCCTGCAAAGCGTGGCGCCCGATCATCCGTTCTTCAAACTGGAAGGAAAGGATAATATTGTACTGTACACCACCAGCCGGTATAAAGACCAGCCGCTGATCGTAAAAGGCGCCGGCGCCGGGGCCGACGTTACTGCCTCCGGCATATTTGCAGACATCATCCGGAGTGCGAGGTTGTAAACTTTCCATGAATTGAGTTGCAATCCTGACAATCAATTATTAAATTAAACTAACTTAAAGGTGATATGGACAGTATAAAAGTATTTGCGCCGGGAACAGTGGCCAATGTAGCCTGTGGCTTTGATGTAATAGGATTGGCGCTGGATGCGCCCGGAGATGAAATGATCCTTCGGAAGAGCAGCCAGCCGGGTGTTCGCATTACCGCGATCCACGGAGCGGACCTCCCAATGGAAACATCCCGTAACGTGGCCGGCGTGGCCGTTCAGGCCCTCCTGCAAAAATACGATCATCCCGATACCGGTATAGAAATAGAGATCTTCAAAAATATTCATCCCGGCAGCGGCATCGGCTCCAGCGCCGCCAGCAGCGCCGGTGCAGTGGTTGGCGTGAACTACCTGCTCGGAGAACCGTTCACCAAAAAACAACTGGTGAGGTTTGCTATGGAAGGAGAACGGCTGGCCTGCGGCTCCGCACATGCCGATAACGTAGCACCCGCCATCCTCGGCGGTTTCACACTGGTAAGAAGTTACCGCCCGCTGGATATTACCACCCTGCACACGCCGGAACATCTATGGGTAACCGTTATACATCCGCAAATAGAAGTAAAAACATCCGACGCGCGCGAAATACTGAAGCAAAAGGTACTCATGACAGATGCCATCCGGCAATGGGGCAACGTAGGCGCGCTGGTAGCAGCATTGTACCAGGACGATTACGACCTGATCAGCCGCTCACTCGAAGATGTGATCGTGGAGCCTATCCGCTCCATCCTCATCCCCGCATTTCACGAACTGAAACTGAAATGCAGGGAAGCCGGCGCACTCGGCGGCGGTATCTCCGGATCCGGCCCCTCCGTTTTTATGCTCAGCAAAGGAGAAGAAAATGCCCGCAAAGTAGCGGCTACAATGGATAGCGTTTACGCACCACTCGGCGTGGATTATAAGATCTACGTTTCCCAGATTAACACCGCCGGTGTAAAAGTGATTGACTAACTAATTAACAAACGTTTTATTCATGCAGTATTTCAGCTTACAGAACAAACAGCACCGGGTAAATTTCGAAACAGCAGTAGTACAGGGATTAGCACCGGATAAAGGATTATATTTCCCAGAACAGATACCGGCACTGGAAAAAGATTTTATCACTAACCTGCACCAATATACGGACCACGAGATCGGACTAAAAGTAATCCGCCCGTTCATAGGCGATGAAATACCCGAAGAAGCATTAAAAAAGATAGTAACAGACACTTTACACTTCCCCTTCCCGGTGCAAAAAGTAACCGGTCATACCTACGCACTGGAACTATTCCACGGCCCTACCCTTGCGTTCAAAGATGTGGGCGCACGCTTTATGGCCGGCTGCCTCGGTTATTTCCGCCGCAACAGCACTACACCGGTAACCGTACTGGTGGCCACTTCCGGCGATACCGGCGGCGCAGTGGCCAGCGGTTTCTATAACGTGCCCGGCGTGGAAGTAGTGATCCTCTACCCTTCCAATAAAGTAAGTACGCTGCAGGAAAAACAACTCACTACCCTTGGCAATAATATTCATGCCCTGGAAATACAAGGTACTTTCGACGACTGCCAGCAGCTGGTAAAAACCGCTTTCCTGGACGGCGAACTCCAGGCCCGCCGCCCGCTTACCAGCGCCAACTCTATCAATGTGGCCCGCTGGCTGCCCCAGATGTTCTATTATTTCCTGGCCTATAAACAAATGAAAGCTGCCCACCCCAAATTGGTGTTCTCCGTACCCAGCGGCAACTTCGGCAACATCTGCGCAGGCATGATGGCAGCCGCCATGGGATTGCCGGTAGCACACTTTGTAGCCGCCACTAATATCAACGATACAGTGCCCCGCTTTATGGAAAGTGGCAAATATGAACCAGGCAAAGCATTTCCCACCCTTTCCAACGCCATGGATGTGGCAGATCCCAGCAATTTTGTAAGGATCCTGGAACTGTTCGGTAACAGCCTGCCCTCTCTCGCAGAAAAACTAACCGCTTACAGCTTTAACGATAAACAAACCGCTCAAACCATGGAGCAGGTATGGAAAGAAAACCATTATATGCTGGACCCTCACGGCGCCGTAGGCTTCATGGGACTGCAACGCTACCTGGAACGTTCCCCGGAGCTGACAGGCGTTTTCCTGGAAACCGCCCACCCGGTAAAATTTGAAGATACAGCACCTAAGTCCATCAGGGAAGAAATATATACACCCGCAAAGGTGATGTCTTTATACGGTAAAGAAAAACAAGCCACCCTGCTGGCAGCGGACTACCCCGCTTTCAAAAACTGGTTAATGCAATAATGATTCTGTAGTTTTGGCGCCAGTATGAAGTATTTACCTATCCTCCTGTTATTTGCGGGTGCACAGGCATGTAACAATGCCGGCACCCGGCAGCAACAAGCTACCAGTAGCCCTGACTCCGCGTTATACAGCGATATCATCCGGCCGGTAACGGATTCTATTTCACAGTTTCCCAACCACGCCGATCTGTACTACCACCGCGCGCTGCTGCTGTTTAACACCAACCCTGCCCTCGCGCAGGCCGACTTTGAAAAGGCGGCTTCCCTGGCGCCGGGGACCACCGACTACTGGGCTGGCGCCGGCGAAGCCGCCCTGATCGTGAACAATTTTCAGAAAGCCGCTGCCAATTTCCGGAAAGCACTGGCTACCGCACCCGGCTATACGTACCTGCAATACCGCCTGGCTACCGCTCTCGTGGAAAATAAGCAATACACGGAAGCAGACAGCCTTGCTAACGTGCTCGCACAAACGGCAGACGCCCGGGATAAGGCATTCTACCTGAAAGCCCGCATGGCGGAAGATAAACAGGACACTACCACGGCTATACGTCATTTGACCGCTGCCATCCGCGCCGCCGGCAACCAGCCTGAATTTGAAGCCGTGATGGAACTGGGCGACCTGCTCCGGGCAAGGAAAGCAACCGCTGCCCTCGGTTACTACCAGCAGGCATGGCAACTGGATACCACCAACGCCTACCCGTTATATGAAGCTGCACAGTTCCATGAAGAACTGGGTAACCAGCCAGCAGCACTCAGCGCCTATCATAAATGTATAGTGGCAGACCCGGGATTTGAACCCGCCTACCTCGCTCTGGGAAAAATATACAGCAATAAAAAAGACTGGAAAACAGCCTACACCTATTACAACCTGGCAGCCAAATCGGCCCCAACGGATGCATGGGCGTACTATTACCGCGCTACCGCGCAGGAACAGCTGGGTAACAAAAAACTGGCGGTTGAAGATTATACAAAGGCAACTTCTTTTAAGAAAGATTTCAGCGAAGCAAAAGCAGCCCTTAAAAGATTGACCCCGTAATTACTTAAATTTACATCATTCAAAAATAGAGCATTTGGAACAACAACCTGTTTTAGTGGCGCCATCTTTACTGGCAGCGAATTTCCTCGAACTGGGAAAAGAAGTGGATATGGTGAACCGCAGCGAAGCCGACTGGTTCCATCTCGATGTAATGGACGGGCGGTTTGTGCCCAACATCAGTTACGGCCTGCCTGTAATTGCACAGATAAAGAAAAAGGCACAGAAACCCTGCGACGTGCACCTCATGATCGAAGAACCGGAAAAATACGCGGCCGACTTCAAAAAAGCCGGGGCCGATATACTCACTGTACATCTTGAAGCATGTATCCACCTGCACCGGAATATACAACAGATCAAAGGCCTGGGCATGAAAGCCGGTGTTGCATTAAACCCTCACACCCCTGTTGGCATGCTGGAAAACGTGATCCGGGATATAGACGTAGTGCTGATCATGAGCGTAAACCCGGGATTCGGCGGGCAAACGTTCATCGAACAAACCTATCAGAAAATCAGGCAGCTGCGCCAGCTGATCACAGACAATCATGCACATGCGCTCATTGAAGTAGATGGAGGAATAGGCACAGAAAACGCCGGGCAGCTCATCCAGGCAGGCGCCAATGTATTGGTGGCCGGCAGCGCTATCTTCTCGTCTGCCGATCCTGCAAAAACCATTCATTTACTTAAGACAGGTGCGCAATAATTTCTTTTGACAGTGGTTTTGTAAGATACCCTGTAACAAAACTGTAAGCATTCACACGCTCCTTGTCCTTTTCATCAATGGAAGAGGTCAGTACAAAAATCCTGATCTGCTTCGGTAACTGCTCCTGGAACGTAGCATATTCTTCCAGGAACTCCCAGCCATCCATCACAGGCATATTGAGATCCAGCAAAATAAGATCCGGTAAGGCCTCTACATCTCCCACATTTTCGCGGAGAAGATCCAGTACATCCTGTGCATCCGAAAATACACGGATATGACTGCTGATAGCCTGACGTTCAATCATGATTTTCGCAATCTGCTGGTGAATCGGGTCATCATCTACAATAAAAATCGTATTGATTAACTTCATAAAGGGGGTTTATTCTGACCTAAAAGTAATAATAAATTTGGTTCCCTCTCCGGGATGACTTTCCGCTCTTATGCTACCACCCATCGCTTCTACCTGCGTTTTAGTGATAAATAAGCCAATTCCCTTTGCATCCTTATTCTTGTGAAAGGTTTTCCGGAAGCCGAAAAGTTTGTTGCCAAAGCGCTCCATATCTATTCCCACACCGTTGTCCTGCACGCTGAGGATAATGTTATCATTCTCCTTCCAGCTTCGCAGATGTAGTGCAGGCGTACGTTCCGGGGAGCGGTACCGGATAGCGTTGGTAATAAAATTTTGTAAGATGCTGTCAAGATATACCCGCGGGTATTCAATCGCCGGCTCCTCGTCAAAATCATAGGTGATCCGGATATTGCTGGTTTCAATATCCACCAGTAAAATATCCCTTACCTTTTGCAGCCTGTCGGCAAACAACAGCTTCTCCTTCTCCACATTCACATCTTTCCTGATCTGCACTACTTCTACCAGGTCATTCAGCGTTTCATCAATCTTCTTGATCACCTCATGTACCATTCCCAGGTAAAGATCCCTTTCCTGCTGGGCGGCGGCCTCGTTGTGCATCTGCATCAAAGCCTTCAGGTTAGCAATCGGCGCCCGGAGGTTATGGGAGGTAATGTGAGCAAAATCTTCCAGCTGTTTATTCTGGTTCACCAAGTTCTTGTTCAGGTTCGACAGTTGCTCGTTCGCTTTCCTAAGCTCTTTCTGCATTTTCCGGCTGTCGGTAATGTCGCGCATAAACACGGAAATGCCGCCATCCCGCATGGGAGTAAGCAGGAAGTCGTACCATTTATCTGCCCCAGGGAAATAAATACCAAACGACTGTGAAGCCTGCTGCTGAATACATTCCTGCAGCCGGGCATAGAACACGGTGCCGCTCAGGCGCGGAAACTCCTCGAAAATATTGCTGCCCATCGCTACAGGATGCCCTATCATTTTCTCCGCCTTCCGGTTCAGGAAATTCAGGCTGCCGGTTTTCTCCATGGCAGCATAGCCCATATCAATGGTATCAAAGAAGAGCCGCATCAGTTCCGTATTCCGCGTAAGTGCGTCCCTTATCTCCAGCTGTTCGGTGATATCCTGTATTACGCCGTACATACGTACCAGCCGCCCGTCTACATAACCCGGCTGCCCGATGGACCGCACCCTTTTTACCTGTTGCTGTGACGTAGTGATGGTTAACTGTGCATCAAATGGCTTCCCCGTTTCAATACATTCCCGCATCAGCGTTTCGAGTTGCGCCCTCGCATCCGCATTGTAATAGGCCAGTGCCGTTTCAAGATGGATGGGAGTATCTGCGGGGCAGTCGTGGATGTGGTACGACTGGTCCGTCCACCGTACTTTACCGCTGTCGATATCCAGTTCCCAACCGCCTATTTTTCCGAGGGTACCTGTTTGCTGCAGGAACTCCTGGTTCTTCTTGATCTCCAGCTCCTGCAGTTTCTTATCGGTGATATCATTCACCAGCGCTACTACTATCATCTCCTTGTCCACCGGTTCTACCACCGGGAATACCGTAAGGTCAAGATACACCTCCCTTCCTACGGTAGTCCACCTTTTGTCCTGCGAGAAATCGATCCGCTTCTCCACCCGCAGGGATTTATGCTGTTCCAGCGCCTGCACAAACAGTTTGTCCAGTTCAAACATCGTGGCCAGCTGATCGTTCATTACGTTAAAAGGCTGGCGGCTGGCGGGATGCGGCGAATTAAAGAAGAAGCGTTGCGTTTGATTGATCCGGCGTATAAAGCCGAAATTATCAAACTGGATATAACCGATCGGCAGGTTCTCAATAATATTGTCGAGGAGTCTTTCGCTTTTCTGGAGACTGAGTTCCGATAATTTTTTTTCCGTGATGTCGTCCAGTATAAGGAAAACATTGTCCATATTCCGCTGCTGATCTGTAAGCGGGAATATGGTAGCTTCAAAGTATACGGGGTAAAGCCTGGTAATATTTTCGTGATGTTTTTCCTGGTAGCTGAGCAGGATTTCGCGTTTGATGGTTTTTCCTGTTTTCCGGGCATCTTCAAACATCCCGGCGAGGCCGTTGAGCCGGTAGAAGGGATCCTGCAGCCATTTATAATCAGGATTGGTGAAGAAAGCGTGGTGGTCGCCCCATATCTCGCGTTGCCGGCTGTTCATATCCATGCTATCTCCTTCCGGGGAAAACTGTTGTAATCCAAGGGGGAGATTTTCCAGCACCTGGCCGTAGTACGCCTCGTTGCGGGTACGCTTTATTTCAGTGAGTTTACGGGCGGTGATATCAATGCCGATAAGCATGCAATGCGTAAAAGCGCCTGCTTCGCTGAAGAAGGGGGTGATGCCTGCTTCCAGCCACAATGGCGTATCTGCGGCGTTGATAAAAAAGCAGAGCTGTTCCTGTACCGGTTTTCCTTCCGTCAGGGTTTTCCACAGGTTTTGCCAGTGTTCCGGGTTAGCGGGCCGGAAGAGCGCGGTAAAAGGATGGCCGGTAAACGGTCCTTCCAACGGCTGCAATGCAGCTATCACCTGCGTGTTAACCGCAGTCACCCCGCCTGCCGCATCTATGGTAACAGAGAGTGCAAAGGCATTAATAGCGGTTTCAAGATGCTGTAAGTGGCTGTAATGCTGTTCCAGCATAACTACATTCATATGATAGCAGAATCTAAAATCGTTGTGTCAGGAAACACCTAAAGTAGGCATTATATAATAAAAAAC
>NZ_DATMTE010000263.1:0-2925 GCF_035564935.1 Chitinophaga sp.
ATTTAATTACGCGCGCTACTGCCAGCGGTGCTTTGGTCTGTATTTTTTGTAAGATAGAAATAGCTTTGGGCAGCAATTCTCCGGGCTTTAAAACATGATTCACCAGTCCCCATGCCTGTGCTTCAGCAGCATTGATCATATCTCCCGTGAGCATAAGCTCAAGCGCTTTCCCTTTCCCAATCAGCTGGGTAAGCCGCTGGGTACCGCCATAACCGGGAATTAACCCCAGGTTTACTTCCGGTTGGCCAAACTTTGCGTTTTCGCTGGCAATCCGGAAATGACAGGCCATGGCCAGTTCACAGCCCCCGCCCAATGCAAACCCGTTTACAGCGGCTATGATGGGCTTAGGGCTGCTTTCTATACGTTTGAAGATCACATGGCCTTTCTTGGCCAGTTCTTCTCCCTGTTTATCCGATAACGTCAGGAACTCGCTGATATCTGCCCCGGCTACAAAAGCCTTCTCACCTGCGCCGGTTATAATAGCTCCTTTGATTTGCTTGTTGCTGTATACTTCATCTACCGCCAATGCAAGATCTGCCAGTACCTGCTGGTTGAGGGCATTCATCTTTTCCGGGCGGTTGATGGTAATTGTCAGGATATTATTCTCCAGATGGGTGCTTATCGTCTGATACATGTGCCGAATTTTAGTTCATCAATATTAAGCAATATTCAATAACCTAACGAATCAGCCCGATAGCCGCCTCCAGTTGCTTATCCCGGCCCGTTGCCAGGGAAGCTGCATCATATTTCACCTCCACATCCGGCGGAAAACCCACCCCTTCACAGATCTTTCCATCCCGGTATTTCAGCATCAGTGAAGAAGTGTAAACCAGGTTAATATAATCGGTGGAGAACTGGCCGCCGTTGTAGTAAATATTCTTCGTCAGCGGGCCATTGGCGCCCCAGGTACGCTCACCCACAAAATGCCCGTTGGGTAATGATTTCACAGCCATAGTGGTCATTTCAGCCATACTTACCAACCAGGCATCAACCAGCATCACAACGGGAGCGGTAATATTAGGGACTCCCGCCTGCGGCGCTACAAAAGCCGGGGCCCAGGGCGAATAATCCAACCGGCCGTTACCCTGTTTGGAGCGGGTATAACCAAAATCCAGCTGCTTGCCGATCATTCTTCCCAGTAAAAAATTAAGATCCGCCAGATCACCACCGCCATTGCCGCGCACATCAATAATTATCCCTTTGATATTGGTGGTATTCTTCAGCTTATCAGTACCATTTTTACACCATTGGCTGTATCTGTGTTGTAGAGCGTTTTCAGTTGAAACCCGCTGAAAAAGAAATAGAGGATATCCTAGTTAACAGTACCGGAAACCGCCACATACTGCGCTGTTGTTCCCACATTGGTAAAACCTCTTATCGCCCCTGTATCAAGATAATACGGGGTACACTATCATAAAAGTGGAAAATACTGATAGGAGGATGATAATCGGGGCAGACCAGTTTCCGTTGGCATGCCGGGTTGATACTGAAAGAATCCCGCAGCCAGGAATCATTGAAAGTAAGATCGTAGTGCGGGTCTACCAGGCCGGCAGATATCTCCTTAAAATAAGTATATCCTTTTCTTACATCCGTTGAATCGTTCAGGTTTAGTTTTGCAAACCGTGGTTTATACTGTTTGTATACCCTGTCCCAATCAGTAGTATCTATATCCCAGAAAACATAATTGTTGTTCATCCCCTTCCAGTAAGAATCAAATACTTCGCTGAAATTTCCGGAGATAGTGTTGGCAGGATCGTTTATTCCGGGTAAGTTTTTGCGGCAGGCAGCGAACAGGCATACTGCCATCAGAGCAATAATATATAGGAAGATGTTTCATCTCGGTAAGACTAGCTGTTAACAAATTCTATTGAGCAGAAGAGCCATGGAAGATGTTCCTGATATTGAACATGCAGCCGGCCTCGATCACGTAAGTATCGTTGTAACGCGGGATCTGGTTGATCATATAATTTTTCTGCTGATCCGATAAACCATAATAATAACGGGCTTCAATAAAGAAACGGTATTTCTGCTGCAGCCAGTATTCCACGCCGGCGCCGGCCAGCAGTCCAAATTCCATGCGGCGGTCGCGGCGACTGTCGAACGTATACTTCCCGCTATACCTGTACGCTCCGTTAAACTGTAAATAGTCGTACCCCTGCTCATGTCCGGGATGTCCGGTTCTTCGTTAAAAACATTGGCTATTGCGCCTTTGATACAGCCGCAATAGAAATCCCAACTACAAAACCACTGAGGTCATCATATTTTGTATAATCCTGTACCCGGTACTGGTATGCAGGCAATTCCGGTTGCAGCCACCTGAGATCCCGGCTTCAAACTAGGCATGGGCGCTGTATACGCCGCATAGGAGTAGCGCAATGAATAAGCATAGTTTCCGTTTCATATGGTTTTCATTTTGGTGATAACTGCTGTCGACAAAAAAAAACCGGAACTAATTTTGCAATTAGTTCCGGTTTGCCAAAAGTAACGGGTATATTTCTTAATAGTTCACTTCAAACTCTGCTTTGCCACTTTTCATCTTCATATAGTGTCTTTTTTTCTTTACTTTAAAATAGTCGATGCCGCTGAAGTTATAGCTGAAGGTAACAAACATCAGGTTGGCCTCTAAATTTTTGTAAGGATAAACGGAGTTCCCGTCTTTATCTTTCGTTTTAAAATCTTTGTTGAAGAAATTCTGCGGGTAGTACTGCACCTTCAATCCAAAACCGGGATTAAAGCGGAATCCTGCAAAGAAGGAAGGCATCAGCAGGGGTGTACGGTCGCTGAACCATTCATTAAATTTATGGACCTTATCACCATCAACAAATTGCTTCTCCTTATAGTTAACAGCCATATCTATTTCGCCGCCGGCAAAAAAGAATAAGCTACCGGAAGAAAGATCCCCCACCTTAATACCCAGCGGAACGC
>NZ_DATMTE010000264.1:0-17127 GCF_035564935.1 Chitinophaga sp.
GTTGCTGGTGGCCGGTACAACTGTGCAGGCACAGCTGCAGAAAGATTACCCGATTAAGCCGGTGGCCTTCACGCAGGTGAGGGTAAACGATCATTTCTGGGCGCCGAAGATAAGGACCAATGCTACCGTAACCATTCCATATACATTGGAGCAATGTAAAAAGACAGGTCGTATTGATAATTTTTTACGGGCAGCCGGAAAGTTGCCGGGCGATAAGCTTACAGAATACACCTTTGATGATACTGACCTGTATAAAATAATAGAAGGAGCTTCCTATGGGTTGCAGATGCAACCCAACCCCGGGCTGGAAAAATACCTGGATACACTGATCAGCATTATCGGCGCTGCACAGGAAAAGGACGGGTACCTCTATACTTTTCGTACTGTGAAAGCAGCAAAGCCGCATGAATGGATAGGGAGTAAACGATGGGAAAAAGAAGAGGACCTGAGCCATGAGCTGTATAACTCCGGCCACCTGTTCGAAGCTGCAGTAGCGCATTACCAGGCTACCGGCAAAAGAACGCTGCTGGATATTGCCATCCGCAATGCCGATCTGCTGGTGCGCGACTTTGGTTGGGGCAAGGAAGAAAAATTCCCGGGGCATCAGATCGTAGAAACAGGGCTTACCCGTCTTTACCGGGTAACCGGTAACAAAGCCTACCTGGACCTGGCTAAATTTTTCCTGGACGTGCGGGGGCCGGGTACGCCCTACAGCCAGGAATACAGCCAGTCGCATAAAAAGGTAACAGACCAGCATGAAGCTGTAGGACATGCGGTACGCGCCACTTACATGTACACCGGTATGGCCGATGTAGCCGCCTTAACAGGCGATCGCAAATACCTGGCAGCCATTGATGATATCTGGGATGATGTGGTAGACCGGAAGTTATACATCACCGGGGGAATTGGCGCAACCGGCGCCGGTGAAGCATTTGGCGCGGCGTATGAATTGCCGAATATGTCGGCCTACGCGGAAACCTGCGCGGCAATTGCCAACGTATACTGGAACAGCCGTATGTTTCTCCTGCATGGCGATGCAAAATATATTGACGTACTGGAACGCACACTGTATAATGGTTTGCTCTCCGGCGTATCCATCAGCGGGGATCGTTTCTTTTATCCTAACCCGCTGGCCTCTATGGGACAACACCAGCGAAGCGCCTGGTTTGGTTGCGCCTGTTGTATTTCCAATATGACCCGCTTCCTGCCCTCCATGCCTGGCTATGTGTATGCACAGAAAGACAATGACCTGTACATTAACCTGTTTGTAGGAGATTCTGCCACCATACAACTGAAAGCAGGGAAAGTACATATAGTGCAGCAAACCGATTATCCCTGGAAGGGGAAAGACGAGATCACGGTGAACCCGGTGAAACCCGCCGCCTTTGCCCTGCGGGTGCGTATTCCGGGCTGGGTGGAAAACAAGCCGGTGCCTGGTAACCTGTATTTTGAAGAAGACAGCTCAGCTGTAAAGATACCTATCCTGCTGAATGGTAACCCCATCGACTATACGATGGAAAAAGGTTATGCGGTGATTAACCGTTCCTGGAAGAAGGGAGATAAGGTAACGCTGGATTTTCCAATGGAGGTAAAAAAGGTGCTGGCAACTGCCGAAGTAAAAGATGATCACTCCCGCTTTGCGCTTGAACGCGGTCCCGTTATGTATTGCCTGGAAGGACCGGATAATAAAGATGCCACTGTACAGAATATAGTGGTGGATAAAGCGGCAGTGATCTCTCCTGTGTACCGCCCCGACCTGCTCAGTGGTATAATGACCCTGCAAATGCCCGGCACTTCCGCCAGCAGGCAGCTGAACTCCGATTCACTCATCAGCAGCCATCAAACGGTAACGGCTATACCGTATTTTTCGTGGGCCAACCGAGGACCCGCTGAAATGACCGTATGGATCCCGTTTGAAGCTTCTGCTGCCCGTCCTAAGCCAGCGCCCACCATCGCCTCCAAAAGCAAGGTAACGGCCTCAGTAAAAAACCAGCGGATGTACATGGCGCTGAACGACCAGTATGAACCAATGGATTCCAAAGATAACAGCGCTCTTTACCTGCACTGGTGGCCGGCCAAAGGCACCACGGAATGGGTGCAGTACACATTCGACGGCAGTCACACGGTGAGCCGTTCCAAAGTATACTGGTACGATGATGGCCCTTTTGGCGGCTGCAGGGTGCCTGCTGCGTGGAAGCTGTATTACAAAGAAGGAACGGAATGGAAACCCGTGAATGCTAAAACGCCGTACACCACCGCAAAGGATAAATATAACACCATCACCTTTGACCCGGTGACTACTACGGCTCTGAAACTGGAAGTACAATTGCCGGCAGATAATGCGGCCGGTATACATGAATGGATAGTTGAGTAATTATGGATCGCGTAAAACAAGGCTTCCTGGCGCTTATCTGCCTGCTGGCAGGTGGTGGCCCGGCCACGGCCCAGAACAGGGCGGAAATCAGGGTAAATACGGCAGAGAAAGGAGCGGTTGTTCCGTCTACCCTGCATGGTATTTTCTTTGAAGAGATCAGTCATGCCGGTTTAGGAGCGGGCAACCTGCAGGCGGCACTCAATGATGCCGTGTATGTAATGAGTATGGAAAAGAATGCAGACCTGGTGAAGATGAGCAGTTATGCGCCGCTGCTGGTGAACGAACATGATGTGGACTGGCCCGTAAATCTTATCCACTTCAATGCCGGCGCCAGCGGAAGGTGCACAACAACTGGCCGTTCTGCAGGGTCATCACTTTAACGCATATACGCTTTCATTAAAAGCCCGCAAAACAGGTGGAGTAAATGCTTTCATTATCCCTTTTGCAGTAAAGGATACCAATACCTGCCTGCGGGCCCATATCGGTTCGTGGCTTAATTCCAATGCCATGTTTGAAAGTGTAACCAACGGGTATGACGTTGCAGGGATCAGCAACCCGGTGCAATTGAAAGCGCCACTGAAATCCGGCCGCTGGTACAATATCCGCCTGGAAGTGAATCATGATGAAGTGAAGTGCTACCTGGATGATTCCCTGTTGATGACCTATCGTGAATCACAGCCATTATTCTCCATTGCAGGAAAAGATGAGAAAACGGGGGACATTGTTCTTAAGATCGTAAATGCCTGCAACACTCCTGTAAAGGCAGATATTAATCTTAATGGCACAGCGGTTAGCCGGGTAGCGGAGGTTATCATCTTAACGGCAGACAAACCGGAAGCTGAAAACTCTTTTGCAGCGCCGGAAGCATACATCCCGCATAGTTCCACTATTAACAACGCAGCGGCACAGTTCAACTGGGAAGTTCCTGCATTGTCGGTGAACATTATCCGACTGAAACCAGCCGGCATTGCTTTTCCTGTTAATTATCAGCAATACCTTGGGCTACGCCGGGTTAACAATGAACCCCGACGGCATACATGTACTTCCTTCCGCCGATTCATTGCAACTGGATATCCGTAGCGCATATGGTAAAACCGATTAAAATGCTCCCTGGGTTTTAATCAAGCTAAATATTTATTTGCACTTTGTAACGCAAAGTACTTTTTATTACATATCTTTGATAGGTATTCAAATCATTCATGATGGAAGTCAATACCTCCAGAGCCCTGCCGGCGCCTTATGTGTTCGGCCTTACATTGCTATGTTTTGCCCTTATCGCCAGGTGTTATTCCTGTTTCCCTTCCGCAGAAGCCACCACCGAAGGCGTATTTATTATTACTCACTTTATCCTCTTACTTTATTTTTTTAGTTGCTGGATAGGCGGCTTTCTTAAACCATGGGAGGGGAGAAGGAAGGTGACGTCTGTATTCGTGGTACTGCTGCTCACAGACGCCTATACTGTTAATGAGTCCATTCGTGTATTTGAATCATCTGCCTTATGGATGGCGGTTATGCTGGTGTTTATTTGCGCGAATATCCTGGCATTCGGATTTTTTGAAAGATGGCCGGAATGGGTAAGATACCTGCAATGCGCGGTACTTGGATTTACATTGTTGTTGCCTTTTTATCTGGCTTTTTACCTGGTGCCTGCGTATCTGGTCAGCCTGATCGGCCTGGTTGTTATCGGGCTTTCTATTGTTACCTTTTCACCCATTTTCCTGATCTGGTTTAATCTCCGTATGGTAAGGAATCTGATATGGCCTGTACGCGGCTACCGGCTTACTTATTTAAGCACAGGCGCATTGTCGGTGCTGGCAGTAATAGTATACTGCGTGATATATGTGAACGACAAGTATAAAATAGAACAGGCATACAGGAAAAGCAGTAACCCCGCGATGGAAGAACTGCCGCCATGGGTGCGGGCTGCACAGGAATCGGAGCCCGATTTTATCACCGCGCAACTTTTGAAAACAGACATTGTTTATACCAGTCCCGGTGTTCACGACAATTTCAGTCTCTGGGAAATACCTGAAAGAGAATATGGCGAAAAAAGAACCCATGATCCCCTGTTTATGACTGCGGGCGCGGTGTTGGGAGTTATTGATATTCCGTTGGATGAACGGCTGCAAATGCTGAATGTGCTGCATAATAAAAGACATTATGCCGAGGAACGCTACTGGAGCGGGAAAGACCTGGTAACCACCAGTGTGCGGTCAACAGCTAACATCTGGCCGCAATACCACCTGGCTTACACAGAAAATATTTACACGGTGAAGAATGTTCCGCAGCAACGATGGAGCGACAGCGAAGAGGCAATTTATACCTTTCATTTGCCGGAAGGAGGAGTGGTCACTTCATTATCGCTGTGGATCAACAACCAGGAAGAAAAAGCGATCCTTACTACAAAGGGAAAGGCAGCAGCAGCCTATGCGGAAGTAGTAGGCAGGGAACGCCGCGATCCATCGGTGGTTCACTGGCAGGAAGGCAACCGGGTGGTGGTACGTGTGTTCCCGGTACAACGGAATGAGGAACGGAAGTTTAAGATAGGTATCACTTCCCCGTTAAAAGTACAGCAGGATAAACTGCTGTATGAGCCGGTATGGTTTGAAGGTCCGGCACATGAAGATGCATCTTACGAAGTAAAATTAAACATGGATAAGTGGCCGGAAAACCTGAACTATCCAGCAGGGTTTTATGCAGAGCAGGGAAAAACAGTAGGGAAAACCGGGAAGTATAACGCAGACTGGGAACTGAGTATGCCCAATGAAACGACAGACAATGCTGCATTCAGCTTTAACGGTGAAAGGTATACGTTGTTGCCCTATAAACCATCCTATCAATTCTTTGCACCGGCCAACTATTACCTGGATGTGAATTGCAGCTGGAACTACGATGATTACCGGGAGATTCTTTTCCAACTGCATGATAAAAAAGTTTGGGTGTTTCATCCCCGGAAAGGCATGGTGGCCGTGAAAGATGATAATAAGGAAGCACTCTTCCGGGAGCTGCAGGAACAGCGCTTTTCCCTGTTTCCTTTTTATAAGATAACAGACCCCGCTGCCGCCCTGGTGATCAGTGCATCAGCGGATGTATCGCCCCAGTTGGGGGACCTGGATAAATCTGTTTTCAGGGATCAGCTGCGCCGTTTCCTGTCTCACAAAAAAATAAAATTATACAATATAGGTAATACACTTAGTCCCTACCTGGCCACCCTGAAGGAGTCACGTTCATTACTATACGAAAATGGCACAGCGAAGCAGTTGCTGACGCAGTTGCGCAACAACAGTTTTCAGCGGTACGAGGAAGACAGTAACCAGCTCATTATAACAGGCGCGCAGATCCGCATTGCCCGCAGTATGGATAGCACCCGGACCCAGGGGCCTGATCACCTGGCGCGTTTGTTTGCTTATAATTTCATCCTGCAGCAACTGGGACCCAAAGTAACAGCGACGGACCTTGCTGCCGATACTGCATTGACCAACGCTGCTAAAGCGGCTAACGTGGTAACGCCCGTATCCAGCCTGATTGTGCTTGAAACCCAGGCGGATTACGATAAGTTCAATATTGCCGATGATGTGAACGGCCTGAAGAACGCTTCACTGAACGGACATGGCGCGGTGCCTGAGCCGCATGAATGGGCATTGTTTATTATTGCAGTAGCTATACTTATGTATGTAAGGTTTGAAAAATTATTCAGAAGAAAGAAAAGTATATGCTAACGTTACCGTATACACGCTTATCCGCCAGGTGTACAAAACTGCCGGCAATATTACTGCCGGTAATTTACCTGGTGCTTGGCATATTGGAACTACCCCGCTATTTCGCCTGGAAGAGCGCCTTTTTTATGCTGTGTATAGTGGCTATGGGAGTGGTGTTCCAGACCGACCGGTTCCGCTCCGGAAGTACCCGTTGCGGCTGGATGGCGCTGCTATTTTTATTGCTGTGGTGGAAGATACCGGTATTAACTTTCCGCTATGCTACCCTCATCACTGCGTTGTTTTTTGTCATTGAATTTTTTTACGGGAGATTACAAACGCTCATTTTCATCACTGCTGCGCTCATTGCGCCGGCCATAGATTTTGTGGTGAATGTTTTCAGTTTTCCGATCAGGCTATGGCTTACGGGCATGGCCGGTAAAGTATTGGCGGGTATAAATCCGCAGGTTACCACCGTTGGGAATATGATCCTGGTGGGGAAACATGAATTTAGTGTAGATCCGGCATGTATGGGGCTGCAGATGATGCTTACCTCCCTGTTATGCGGTGTAATGCTGATAGCCGTTTACCAGCGCCGGTACCACAAGGTGCTGCCAGTTACCGGCGTATTTCTGCTGTTAGTAGTTATTACCGGTTTAAATATTATTGCCAACCTGTTCCGCATCATACTGCTGGTGCAGCTGGGGCTGCCCCCTGAAACACCCGCGCACGATGCCATAGGAATTATTGCATTGCTGACCTATGTGGTACTTCCGTTATTGCGCGGCGTAAAATGGATGCTGCAACGTTATGGAAAAGCGCCCTTGCAACGCGATGATACACCAGTGTTGCCGCGGTATGGGATGGCATTGCAACTGCTGCTGTTGGCCGGCATTGTAGCTGTAGCAACCAAGGAGAGTGCCCCCACAGTTAAAATGGACCAGCAGGTAAAGCAGCTGCCAGGTTACAGCTATACCTCCCTGGAAGATAATATTGTGAAACAAACCACCGCCGGTAGCCTGTTATATATAAAAGGCATCCCGGGCTTTTACTTTACGGATCATCAGCCCATGATCTGCTGGAAAGGAAGCGGCTTTGGATTTTATAAGATACAGGAACGGTTTGTACAGGGCGCCAGGATATATACCGCCGAACTGAAGAAAGATAAGAGCACATTATATACGGCCTGGTGGTATGAAAGCCGTACCCGCCGCAGCAGCAGTCAGCTGGAATGGCGATGGGACGCGCTTTGCAGCGGGAATAATTATTACCTGGTGAACATTACAGTCGAAAAAGAAGCATTACTTGAACCGGAAATACAACGGTTGCTGGATGCACATCTTATTCAGTGATCACTTCAGCTTCTTCCTTATGCCTGGGCTGGTAATACAGGTAGTAATAAGCCAGTATCAGTATGCCCGTAACAAACGGGATCAGTGCGAGATGTTTATAGGTAATATCGCCGGTAATTACAGTTGCATCAAAGTGGAAAAATTCGCTGATCATCCAGTAGGAGTTGGCCGCAATCCATACGGTAATAGCCACGTTATGACACAGCTCCGACATAAACTGGCGGGTACGCCACGCAATAACGATGGAGATGATCAGTGTGGGAAAGATCATTGCAAAGCCCAGTGGTTTCCATATCATACACCAGCTGATATCTTTCAGCAGCCAGAAAACAATATGAAGGTTTTCCATCTTACGGTAACTTAAAGGAATGCTGTATACCGGCGAAGTGGTGGCTTGTTTGCTCATGTGTGTGTTCAGTTAATTTTACCTGGTTGAAATCGGGCGTAAAGATATTCTTTATCTTCGTTTCTGCACCAGCACTTCCGGCTATGAATGAATTTTACTGGTTTTACCAGCGCACCAGGTTTCATGGTATCAACTGGATCCCAGGCAATTTCGGGCGGGTGATGATCATTGTACATGGGATCGGGGAACATATGGGCCGTTACGATCATGTAGCCTCCTTTTTTATGCAGGAGGGATATGCGGTGATAGGCATCGATCATTATGGCCACGGCCAGAGCGACGGTGCAAAAGGCGCTTCCAGGGGTTTTGCATTTATGTTTGATTACCTGCAGAGCTTTGTCCGCCATGTGGAACAAACTTACCGCAAACCGGTAGTGATGTATGGTCATAGTATGGGCGGCGGTGTGCTCACGGGGTTCCTGCTCCGGCGCCAACCGGTGGTCCTGGCGGCAGTTATTTCCGCACCGGCGCTCATCATAGGTATGCGGCCGGGACGCTTTCTGAAAGGAGTGCTGAAACTGGCCAGCGCCATAGCGCCCAATCTCCGGATAGGCCAGGGACTGGACATCAATAAAATTTCACATGATAAGTCGGCCGTAGAGAATTTCAGGACTGATCCGTTGCGTCACGGTAAACTGAGCCTGCGGCTTGCCAACGACATGATCAGCAACGGCGCCTGGTGCCTGGAACACGCCGCAGAACTATGTGTGCCATGCCTGCTCATCCATGGGAACGCCGATGAATTTACCGCGGTGGAAGGCTCGCGCCTGTTTGCCGCAAGAGCGCCCTCCGCATTGCTTACCTACCGCGAGTGGGAGGGAATGTACCACGAAATGCATAACGAGCCCGCAAAGAGGGAAGTATTGTTGTTTATTGCAGGTTGGCTGAGTAATGTGAGATAATCAGTAAATTCGGTTTACAATTAATCACTATGAAATTCCACTGTTCTTACAAATGGCTGCTGCCTGTCATGCTGCTTTTAGGCTGTTTGCAGGCAAATGCCCAGGTTGATCTGGGTGTTCGGGGAGGTATCAGTATTCCCAACCTTACTGCCGGCGGCAGTGAGAGCAACCCGCTTAATACCGGCTACAGCTCCCGGCAGGGGCCCGACTTCGGGATCTTCGGAGAATATCATGTCAGCAAACTCTTTTCTATTGAAGCCATGATCTCCTACTCCTCGCAGGGAGGGAAGAAAACAGGGCTGCAGGCGTTCCCGTTTCCCCCCGAAATGGCTCCGGCACTGCCCCAGGGTATGCCGGCACCCACCTACCTGTATGCCGATTTCGAAAGCCAGGCAAAAATGAATTACCTGATGGTGCCTATCCTTGCCAAATTTGGCTGGAACCTGGGGCCAACTTCGCCCTTACGCCTATACGTAGATGCAGGTCCTTTCGCAGGCTTCCTCCTGAGCGCCAAACAGGTAACCAATGGAAACAGCGTTGCTTACCTGGATGAGGAAGGTAAACAACCCATTTCACCACCGCAATCTTTCGATAAAACAACAAATATCCGGGACCAGCTACATACTTTCAACGTAGGGGTAAGCGGAAACGTAGGACTGGCTTATATCTTTGGCCGTAACCAGATATTTGTGGAAGGAGGAGGGAACTATGGCTTCCTTAACATCCAGAAGGGATCTGCCAATGGTAAAAATAATATCGGCGCAGCCACTGCTTCTATCGGGTACGCCTACCGTATCTGCAATAAAAAATAAGGAGACTATTATTTCAGCGGGAGTACGCCCCCGCTGAAATAAATAGTGTTATCAGGGATTGGTAGACCATAACCCGGCTGATTTCACCAGCACTCTTCTGTTCAGCTTCAGCTGCGCCACTACAAACTCCGCCAGGTCTTCCGGCTGTAATACTTTATCGGGATTGCCATCCGTCAGGTTCAGATCCTTTGCCATGTCCGTTGCAATGGTGCTCGGTGTTAAGGCGCTTACCCTGATATTATGTTTTCTCACTTCCAGCATCAGCGATTCGGTTAAGCCCAGCAGGCCGAACTTGGAAGCGCTGTAGGCGCTGGTGAGCGGTGCGCCTCTTTGTCCTGCAGTGGAGGATATATTGATAATATCGCCTGTTTTTCTGGCTATCATACCTGGTAATACGGCCCGGGTTACATAATATACCCCCAGCAGGTTTACCCGGATGATCTGTTCCCATTGGGCGGGTTCCAGCTCCATGAAACCCCCAAAAGCAGCAATACCGGCGTTGTTGATCAGGATATCGGGTTCGCCCAGTTCCTTTGTAAGCAGGGCTAATGCCTCATTCACTGCCTGTATATCGCTCACATCTGCGGTAGCATAGGCTGTTTTTACGCCTGTACCGCTGATCTCTTTTGCCACTGCCTCCAATGAACCGGCACTACGTCCCAGCAGGGCTATATCTACGCCTTCCTGTGCCAGCGCCACTGCCAGCGCACGGCCTATGCCTTTGCCACCACCGGTGATCAGGGCCTTCTTTCCTTTTAATGATTCCATTATGCCTTCGGTTTATAAGTTTAAAAATACCTGGCAAAGGTACAAAGCTTTGTTCCATTTACGGGTTATCTTCGCATTGTTCTAGTTATAAGACCCTCATATTATGATAAAGATTTCCAATGAAAAACTCACCGTAATGGTGAACCCCCAGGGAGCAGAACTCCAGAGCATTGTCCGCAACGACACCGGCCTCGAATATTTATGGAGCGGCGACCCCGCCTTCTGGGGCAAGAAAAGCCCCGTGTTATTCCCTATTGTCGGCGGGCTGAAAGATAATACTTACCAGTATCGTGGCGATCACTATACGCTGGGCCGCCATGGTTTTGCCAGGGAACAGCTGTTTGCAGTAACGGAGCAGGGAATGGAATACGTTAGTCTCCGTCTTTCAGACAGTGATACCACCCTTAAGGTATATCCTTTCCGGTTCGATTTTACCATCCAGTACCTCCTGCAAGACGATCAGCTCCAGGTAACTTACCAGGTGCTTAACCGGGACGATAAAACCCTGCTCTTTTCCGTAGGGGCGCACCCGGCTTTTAAACTTCCGCTGGTACCTGGTACAACGTACGAAGATTATTACCTGTATTTTAATAAAGAAGAGGAAGCGGGGATCTGGCCGTTGTCTGCCGGCGGACAGGTAGAAACAGCTCCGGTACCCTATCTTCAACGCACACACGAATTACCGCTGAAGAAGTCCCTGTTTTACAATGATGCCCTGGTATTTAAACAGCTGGCGTCTACCGCCATCAGTATAAAAAGTAACCATACGCCGCATGGTTTAACGCTGGCCTTTGAAGGCTTTCCTTATATGGGTATATGGGCCGCCAGGGATGCAGATTTTGTATGTATTGAGCCCTGGTGCGGTATTGCCGACAGTGTGGATACTAACGGGCAACTGGAAGAGAAAGAAGGGATCAACCGGCTGGCGCCGGATGGGTTGTTTGAAAGAACGTGGACCGCAACGATATTTTAAAGAGATAAAAAAAGCTGGTAGCGATAACTACCAGCTTTTTCTTTTAGAAATTATATCCGGCTTTCAGGCCAAAGAAACCTCTTGTGCCGTCTTTAAACCATGCTTCATACTTGCCTTCCACATCGAGGCCCAGGATACGGATACCGATGCCCGGAGCTACCAGCCCGCCGATGCCATTGTAGTTTTTGCCGGTATACTGAACAGTACCGCCTTCTACCTTTACATACAGGATAGAAACCAGGTTGTACCGCAGCCCCAAACGGATAGGTACTACATTGTAATCCGGGTAGTCGCCGCTTACACCACCGGTATTAAAGCTTTTACCGCCAAAATGAAAGTAGCTTACAGAACCCACGGCTGTTAAACCTGCCACCAGTTTTACATCGGCGCCCAAACCAATGCCGTAGCCGGTTTCGTGGGTGTCGCTGAACTTGCCCACAGGGAAGCCCGCTTCAACAAAAGGGCCGATACTGAATCGTTTCAATTGCGCCTGCGACGATTGTGAACTGATGCAGATGACCAGGAGCATGGTTGCAAATGCCAGGAAGATTTTTTTCATAAGAACTAATTTTCAGAGGATTGGTGACTAGCTAATTAGCCGTAAAAATAAGGAACTAATTGCTAATTACGAATTGTGAATTACCGCATGATGCGATAATGCCTCTTCTTCCTCTTCCCGGTTGTGCCGTTTGTGTGAACTATGCCCGTTGCTGTTAACGGCTTCAATCCGCGGTGGGATCAGTTTATATACCACCGGGGTAACGATGCGCGACAGCAGGGTAGAGCTGATCAGGCCACCAATCAGCACAATAGCCAGCGGCGCAATCAACGGGTTGGTGGAAATAGCTACAGGTATTAGTCCACCGATAGCCGTAAGAGAAGTGAGCACAATAGGCAGGAACCTTACTTCGCCGGCTTCCCGGATGGCGGCTTCCAGCGGTTTGCCCTGCATCCGTAACTGGTTGGTAAAGTCTACCAGCAGAATAGTGTTCTTCACTTCAATACCCGCCAGGGCTATCAGCCCTATGATCGCTACAAACGACAGCGAGTTGCCGGTGAGCCACAACGCAATAGCGGCGCCCACTATACCCAACGGGATCACTGATAAAACAATGAGCATACTCTTGAACGTTTTGAACTGCAGGATCAGTACGGCCACAAAAAGGAAGATGGTAACAATGATCACGCTCATAAACCCGCCGAAGGAATTTTTCCTGCTTTCCACTTCGCCACCCATTTCGTAAGTATACCCGGCAGGGAGTTTCACGGCATCCATCTGTTTTACTACATCGGCTATTACCTGGTCGGTGAGGAAGCCTTTCTTTATAAAGGCGCCTACTGCTACTACCCGGTTTTTTTCCTGGTGTTTAATAGTTAAGGGAGATGTTTCCAGCTGCAGCTGTGCCACTTGTGAAAGCGGAATCGCGGTTCCCTGGCTGTTGTTCACGTACAGATCCCTGAATACATCCAGTGTGGGTTTGGCCGTTTTCTGCTTGGTGAGCAGGATGTCGTAGTCGTTGTCATTCTGATCATTGTATTTTCCGAGGTTAATACCGGCCACGGCTAAACGTACTACCCTGTCGATATTGGCAGTGGGGATACCCAGCTGTTGCGCCTTTTCACGGTCTATACGTACACGGATATCCGATTTCAGGTTGCTAACGGGGTTGTTGATATAGATGGTACCCTGGGTTTTTTCCAGCATCTTTTCCACGTTGGCGGCCAGGGATCGTAAGGTATCCAGATTATCTCCGAATAAGCGTACTTCTACCGGCGCCACCATGGGAGGCCCCTGTTCAAAGTTCTTTACTTCCACTTTAGCACCCGGATAAGGCGTCCATTTTTTACGGAGCGATTCAATGAGTTTATTCTTATCGGCCGGATTGGTATGCGGGTCCAGCTGCACAAACAACTGTGCGTAATCGCTCCTTTCATTCTCCTGCATTTCGTTGTAGTATATGCGTGGATTGCCTTTGCCGATGTTGCTGACATAAGAGGCCACCATTTTTTCCTGCTTCAGTTCTTTTTCAATCTGCTGAACAATACTGTTGGTATAGTTCAGGTTCGATTGTGGCGGTGTAAATACATTAATGAGGAACTGTGGTTTTTCTGAGGCAGGAAACAGGCTGAAGCCAATCGCTTTAAACAGCCCGATGGAGGCGCCGAAGATCAGCAGTGATACAGCGATGGTGATCACCGGGCGATGCAGGGCTTTATCGAGCAGCTTTGCATAACTGCCGTGTATAAGCCTTTTGAGCAAGCGCATAAACAGGTTGCCTTCCGGGTTGCCGGTATGTTCCTTCAGCAAACGGCTGGAAAGGAACGGGATGATGGTGAGTGATACGGCCATTGATGCCAGCACACTGAAAATCACTGCCAGCGGGAGACTGCGGATAAAATCGCCGCTGCCTTCCGGCATAAATACCAGCGGCATAAACGAGATCACCAATGCGGCGGTACAGCCTATCACCGCAAGCCCTATCTGTGAAGTAGCTTTGAGCGTAGCCTCCATACGGCTATGTCCTTCCAGCATCCATCTTTCTATATTCTCCACTACCACAATACTATCATCTACCAGCAGTCCCAATGCCACTACCAGTCCTACAATGCTCAACTGGTTCAGGTTGTAGCCGAATAGCTGCAGCAATACAATGCCTATGGAAAGCGACAGGGGGATAGAGATCATTACAATGAGCGCGGGCCGCTGCCCTAACGGAAGCAGGGTAAAGGCCACCAACAGGATGGCAATGATAAAGTCTTTTCCCAGGCCGCTTAAGCGGCTGTTTACCGCATCTGCCTGGTCGAAGTACTGCACCATGTCGATATTGGCCGGCAATGTTTTTTTGAACTTCTCAATCACCGGTTTATAGGCGATCTGCGTTTTGGTGATGTTTTCACCGGATTTCTGCGCAGCGGATACCACCACACAACGGTGACCGTTCAATCGCACAAAATATTTCTCATCTTCAAAACCATAGTATACGCGGGCAATATCTTTCAGGAAAATATTTTTCCCGTTACCGGCAGATACAATGGTGTTGCTGATCTCATCCAGATGCTGGTAGTTACCACTGGTTTTGATGTTGAAACTTTTTTCACCGGCGTCTATACTACCTCCGGGGATATTAGCCATTTCGCTTTGTATGGCGGCCATTACGGTGCTTACCGGCAGGTGCAGCTGCGCCATTTTATCCAGCTGTAATTCTACTCTTACCTGCTGTTCCGGCAGGCCATGCAGTTTTACATTTTTCAGGGAAGGTACTTTCTCCAGTTCATCCTGCAGTTTATCGGCGTAGTAGCGGAGCTTATCGCGGGAAGCGTTTTCGGAGATCAGCGCTACCTGCAGCACGTTCACATCAGAAGGCTCCTGTTTTTGTACTTCTATGCTGTAGATGTCGGCCGGCAGTTCCTGGCGTTTGTTGTTGACCTCCCTCACCAGTTCCTGGTATTTCTGTTCTACATTGGAGCTGTATTTATATTCCACGCGCATCACGGCTACGCCATCGCTGATGGAAGTACGCACCCGCCTGATGTCATCCAGCCCGTAGATCTCCTTTTCCATAGGATCTACCACCAGGTCTTCCATGTCTTTGGGGCTGGTGCCGGGGTATACCACGATAACGGTATACTGCGGAGCTTTCATTTCGGGATCTTCAGAGCGGGGCATATTGAGGATAGTGGTGATGCCCAGCACGATGATCATTATAAATATCACCAGGGTGAACTGGTAATTTTTTACGGCATATCTGGCTATTTTCATGATGGTTGTTGTTATTGGATGATACGGATAGGTGATTGATCCTTCAGGTAAGCGCTGCCGGAAATGATGAGCGCTTTGGCCTGTTCCATGCCGGTGCTGATAAGCACATTTTCTTTTTCCATACCAGCTATGGTAACGGGTATTTTTTGTGCGGTTTTATTGTCGCTGGTAACAAACACAAACCCGCTGCTGCCGTTACCATCCAGCAGGGAAGCGTAAGGAATGCTCCAGGCCGTACTGCCGGTGGTACCGCCGGCGTGAATATGACAACGGCCAAACATGCCGGCCGCGATAGCGGCGGGCTTGTTGCCGGTGAGTTGTACATCAATGAGGAAGGTGCCGCTTTGCGCGTCAATTCCTTCCGATTTACGTGTAACCATGCCAGTTAGTGTATCGCTGGGAACGCCGGATACTTCAATACTGGCTTTGTCGCCATTCTTCACCTGTGCCCATTCTCTATCACTTACGCCTACACGAAGCAACCAGTGGGAACTGCTGGCGCCGTTGGTTTGCAGCACCGGCGTACCGGCATTCACCATTTGCCCGCTGCTTACCAGCTTATGTAATACATAACCATCCTGTGTGGCATGAATGGCGGAAAAGCTGCGGTTAAACTGGGTGGTGCTCAATTGCTGCCTTGCCTGGTCCATCGTAGTTTTACTGTTTTCCAGCTGCTCCTGTGTGGCCACGCTGTCGTTATGCAGCCGTACAATGCGCTGGTAATCGCGCTGGGCTTTCTCGAATGCCAGCTGGTCTTTCTGCACCTGTGCATTTATTTCAGTGAGATTGAGTGTGGCCAGTAATTGTCCTTTATGTACTTTATCACCTTCTTTTACGAGGATACTGCTGATGATGCCATTGGTTTTGAAAGAAAGATATACTTCATCATCGGTAGTAAATTGCCCGGAGGCATTGATGGTAACTGCGGTTCCCTGTTTTTCCAGCGGCATGACCTTTACCGGGATGGTATCGGAAACAGTAGTGGTAGCTGCCGGCTTACTGCCGCAGGAAAACAGCAATACGGAAAGAGGCAGCAGGAGCAATGTATTTTTCATGAGTAGGTATTTATTGGTTGTTGTGATTGTTTGTGATATCGTAAGATGCCTGCGCACGTTCTACTGAAGCATAAGCTGTTTGTACGGCCGCTTGCGCTACCGCGGTTTGCAGCTGGGCCTGTGTGAGCTGGTTCTGCGCATCCAGTAATTCTATATAAAGCAATTGTCCTTCTTTGTACACTTTCATCTGGTCGCGGTAATACCTTTCTGCAAAGGACAACTGGCTTTGTGCGGTTTTAAAGTTCAGTACAGATGTCTGGTAGTTGTTTACTGCTTCATATAACTGTAACTGCAGTTGCTGCGTTGTTTGGTCGGCGGCATTGGTAATGGTGGCTACTTCATTGGCAGCCTGTTTAATTTTGTACTTGTATTTATGGGAGGCAAACAGGTTCCATTCCAGGTTTACGCCAAAAAGATAATAGCGGGTGTCTTTATCGAAACGTGCGCCCATGCCTTGGGAGCCGAGGTCAATAAAGGTGCTGAGTTTAGGTACCAGGTAGGAACGCTGTAGTTGTTCGTTTAAGCGGTATACGTTAGTAGCGCTTTTGTATTGCGCCAGTTCTTCCCGGTCGTTGATATCCTTGCCTGGCAGTTGTGCCGGCATTTGAAGGAGGGTGCTGTCCAGGGTAATGTTCTCATCCAGACCGCGGTTCAGCAGGAAATTAAAATAGGCTTTTGAATTTTTCCGGGCGTTAATGGCTTTATTGATATCGGCATCCGTTTTTTGTTTTTCTGTTTGCGCGCGGTACAAGGCGGTATTGTTGCGAACGCCATTGCGCACCATGCTTTCATTGATCCGGATGTTTTCATTGATGAGCGACAACGCATTGTTATAAATAGCTACTGCCTGCGCCGCCTGGTAATACTGGTAATAAGCCGTTTTTATATCGCGTACCAGTTCCCGTTTATATACATTCAACGCGGCCTGTTGTTGTGTGATCTGTTCTTTGCGGATCTTCTGGTTGTAATAGATCTCTGCATTGATCAGTGGCAGGCTGGCCCTTACTTTTGCATCATAAAAATTATCGGG
>NZ_DATMTE010000265.1:0-2474 GCF_035564935.1 Chitinophaga sp.
TATCCTTATCCGGTTTGTAGCCCTTTTTTAACAGCTCCTTTACCAGGTCCCTCGTATCATCAATACTGTCAATCACCCCGTTATTGTTCCTGTCTGCAGTTTCATCGGCAGTACCGCATTCAAAGAAGAATTGCTGCCCCGGATGATAACTCCCTGCCCGGATCAGCTGGTGCATAATACGGTCGGTGTCATCGTTGTATCCCGCTCCCGGCGGCTTGCTGCGCCACCATAATGAACCGGAAAAAACACCTGCCAGCCCGAAAACATCCGGGTGCCGCCACACAATATCCAGCGCTGATAAACCGCCCAGGGAAAAGCCGGCGAAAGCGCGTTTGGAAATTTGCAGATCGGGGTACTGCTGTTGCAGGAATGGCAGCAGCTCTGTAATAATAAAGCGGGTATAGCTTTCCGCCAGTTGGCCCTGCCCCATGTAATCCGGCACGCCTGCGGTGCCATAAATGGCTTTCCGGTCGGCATCCGCATGAATGCCCACTGCCAGCACCGTTGCCGGCAAAACCGGTAATATACCGGGAAGATCCTGCCCATCATTTACCAGTAAAAGTATATGTGGAGATGTACCCGTAAAGTAGCTGTCCAGCTGCATACTCCGCTGCAGGTGCACAGAATTGATAGAATGTTGAAGTGTTTGCACCGCAACAATTTACCAATAAACCAATAATCTTCTTTAAATTTAACTAAACACTTCCCTGTGACCGAAAACTATTTAAAATGGCATTCTCCCAACCTGGGAAAGGAATTTGAGATGTTGGTATTCGGCGATAGCGGGTACCCGCTGCTCCTGTTCCCGACCTCTATGGGGCGTTACTATGAAAGCAAGGACTTTGGCCTGATTGAAGCCATGCGATGGTTTATTGAGGAAGGAAGGATTAAAGTGTATTGCCCCGACAGCATTGATGCATTCAGCTGGTATAACAAAAGTATTTCCCCGGAACAAAGAGCGTATAATCATACCTGTTATGACAAACTGCTGATGGAAGAAATACTGCCACGAATAGCCGGGGAAACGGGACACCAGCGGATAGTGGCCGCCGGCTGCAGTTTCGGCGGATACCATGCCGCCAACTTTGCATTCCGCCACCCTGAACGGGTTTCTTACCTGTTCAGCCTCAGCGGCATTTTTGATATCAGGTTCCGCATGGACGGGCACTACGACGATAACGTATATTATAATAACCCGGCCGATTTTGTGCCGGACAACCAGCATGAAGACCTTTGGCGCATGGGCATCGTGCTGGGCGTGGCCGACAGGGATGTGACCCGGCCACAGAACGAACAGCTGTCTGGTATCCTGGCCGGTAAAAAAATAGCCCACTGGCTGGATATTCGTCCCCAAACCACGCACGATTGGCCGGTTTGGCGGGAAATGTTGCCGCATTATGTTTCACTTATCAAGTAAGTACCATGAAAAAAATAGGGATCCTCTTCGGGCAGGAAAACACTTTTCCACAGGCGTTTGTAGACCGTGTAAACCGTATTAACCCTCCCGGCATCTTCGCGGAATTTGTGACCATCGACAAAGTAATGCAGGGCGCCGATCCGGGCTACGCAGTGATTGTAGACCGTATTTCGCAGGATGTACCCTTCTACCGGTCTTACCTGAAAAATGCCGCCGCTGCCGGTACCGCCGTTATCAACAACCCCTTCTGGTGGAGCGCCGACGATAAATTCTTTAATAACGCCCTCGCAGAAAAGATTGGTGTAAATGTGCCCCGTACCGTATTGCTGCCTTCCAATAAACTACCGGACGATACCACGGATAAATCATTCCGTAACCTCATTTACCCGTTCGACTGGAACAGCATTTTTGAATACGTGAGCTTCCCGGCATACATGAAACCCTACGCCGGTGGCGGATGGAAACATGTATACCGCGTAGAAGATAAAGATGATTTCTTCCGTAAACACAGCGAAACAGGTCAGCTGGTAATGATGTTACAGGAAGAGATCGACTTCAGCCAGTATTACCGCTGTTTTTGTATAGGTGGCAAAGAAGTACGGATCATGCCTTACAATCCTAAAAATGCACCGCACCAGCGCTACCAGGCCGACTATGAGCCCAGCGCAGAACTGACAGAACGGATCACGGAACAGGTGCTTACCCTGCATCAATACCTGGGATACGATTTCAATACCGTGGAAATAGCTGTGCGCAGCGAAGTGCCCTACGCCATCGATTTCTGCAACCCTGCGCCGGATGCCGATATTCACTCGATCGGTGAGGAAAATTTTGAATGGGTAGTGGACACCATGGCCAGGTACGCCATCGAAAGAGCCGTTGCACAAAAACCGGGGAAAGACAATCTCACCTGGGGCAAATTTGTGCATCCGGGCCGTGCAAAAGCAAAACCGGCAACTGCTACAGAGAAAAAGAAATCCGCCGCTCCCAAAGCAAAGAAAACTTCACCGGTAAAGGAAAAGAAAAGCCCGCCCGAAAAGGAGAAAAAGACCACCCC
>NZ_DATMTE010000266.1:0-3551 GCF_035564935.1 Chitinophaga sp.
GATACCGGCATCTTTTTCATCAATCGTTTTTTCTATCTTCTTTAATAATAATTCAATCCAGCGATCGGAATCTTTTCTTTCAGAAAAAATAAAACGATGGTCAGTATATAACGGAAGCATGGAAATAAGGACCTGTCCATATATATCATTCTGGATATGTTCAAACGCCTGGTTGCCTACCCGCACCGGTTTATTCCCCAGGTAGCCATCCAGGTGGGGCAGGATGGTTTCCGAAAGGGTCTTTTGCCCGGTAATCCCGTACAGGGGCTGGTAGCGGAAATCGCCCGAAAAAGAGATATCCGTAATATAGCCAAAGTACCGTTCCATTTCTTCAAAATGGCCAATGTGGTTCAGGGCCGTTATGATATAATAGGTATCGCGCATCCAGCAATAGCGGTAGTCCCAGTTACGCCCGCTTTCGGGAAATTCGGGCAGGCTGGTGGTACTGGCCGCAATGATGGCGCCGGTATCTTCATACTGGTGTATTTTCAGTGCTAAAGCGGAGCGGATCACATAAGGCTGGAAGTAATTGGCAATGGAAGAATGTTTAATCCAGGTTCTCCAGTACGAAATGGTTTCCCGGAGAAAACGTTCCGCGGTGCTGGCCAGCGGCGCTTCCAGCGGATGGCCGTAAGTGAGGATCAGGTACCGGGTGTCGTTCAGCACAAAAAACTCCTTGTCGATCAGGTAGCTGACTGCAATATTGGTGGTAAGCCGGATGTTTTCTTCGCAGCCGGTGAACTCAATATGGCTGCTGCCTCTCATAGGGCGCAGTTTCGACGCGCCATAGTCGCAGGTAGGTTCACATGTGACGCGGATACGGGGAGAACCTTCCAGTGGTTCAATTTTCCGGATCAGCATGAGCGGTTTGAAAAAACGTTCAAACTGCAGGAAGCGGGGCGCAAAATCGGTCACCCGGTAGCTGCCTTCCGTAGTCGTAATTTCAGTACACAGCACATTGGTGTTTTCAAGATAGAACTGGTGGGAAGAATAATCGGCTTCCGGTAAAACGGAGAAGGAGCCGCCTTTCTTCTTGTCCAGGAGTCCCCCGAAAACAAAGGAGCTGTCCATGCGCGGCCAGCAAAGCCAATCGATGTTTGTATCCTTATTAATATGCGACAGGAATGCGCAGTTGCCAATAAGTCCGGTCTGATAGGTATGTCTTTCCATATGGGCCTTACATTTGTTTTGAATTACATTTTTATCCGGGAATTGTTCAACCCGTGGAACAAAAGCTGTTCCAATAATGCCCCGCAGGCAATTATTAACAAAACATATCCTGTTGTATTCTTGGTTTAAACCCTTATTTTTAAGTATAAAGTTCCACTACGATGCAGACATTGAAAAAGCAGCAATACCTTCCTCATTTTACAGCACCGTTAAACAGTGGGGATACGAAAACCTACCTGCTGGCGGGAGATCTGGGGGGCACCAAAACCAACCTGGCATTGTTCGGCAGCCTGAATGGAGAACTGGACCTGGTACGCCAGGAAAAGTATGCTTCGCGGGATTATCAGAATTTTTCGGAGATGATCAAACATTTTCTCAGCGATAGCAGCGATACCCCGCCGCAGCGTATATGCATTGGCGTAGCCGGACCGGTGGTAAGGGGAAAAGTGGAACTGACCAACCTGAGCCGGGAGCTGAGTGAAGATGAGATAAGGCAGAGCACGGGTATACAGGCGGTAGCGCTTATCAACGACCTGGAAGCTACTGCGTACGGATTGGCTACCCTGGCGCCGCATCAACTTACCACTTTGCACAGGGGAGCCGCGGACCATACGGGGAATATGGCTATTATAGCGCCGGGTACCGGGCTGGGCATGGCCGGATTGTACTGGGATGGCCAGTATCATCACCCTTTTCCAACGGAAGGGGGGCACACTGATTTTGCTCCAAGAACAGACCTGGATATTTTATTGCTCCGGTACCTCCAGGAGAAATACGACGTGGTAAGCTGGGAACGGCTTATTAGCGGGCCGGGTATCATTGATATCTATCAATTCCTGCGGGACATAAAAGGAATGGACGAACCCACGGAACTGAGGGCGTTGATGGATGCCGGCGATGGAGCCGCAGAAATCAGCAAGGCGGCTATAGCAGGACGGATCCCTGTTTGCATTAAAACAATGGAATTGTTTGTGCGCTATCTTGCCAGGGAATCCTGTAACCTGGTACTGAAAATGAAGGCCACCGGTGGTTTGTTCCTTGGTGGCGGGATTCCGCCGAAAATAGCGGCGTTGCTGGAAACCGGTGAGTTTTATCATCATTATATGCAGGGCGACCGGATGGCGGAATTGCTGGCCAGTGTGCCGATCCACATTGTGAACAATGATAAATCCGCCTTATGGGGCGCTGCATTTTATGCAGGATTATTAAAAGAATAATTTATTTTTGTGAGATAGATAACAGGAAATGGTGTCTTCCTGACCAGAACCGTCAGCCCAGGGCTGTCTGATGGCGCCTACAAATATTATAATGGTAGCATGGCTGCCATATAACGCTGCTATTTGTAGGATATGAAACAAACGAAATCTTTGCTGGAACAATTGTCCGTAGCTAAACAGCTGCTGCGCTGGACTGTATTGGTAATACCGGTTGCCATTATTGTAGGATCTTTAGTGGCGCTGTTCTTATGGCTGCTGGAAGTGGTTACACACCTGCGTATGCAGCACGAATGGCTGCTTTTTTGCCTGCCGCTGGCGGGCGTTTTAATTTACTGGCTGTATCGTATTGGCGGGAAGGATGCCGAAAAGGGCAATAACCTGATCATGGACGAGATTCATCAGCCGGGAGGTGGCGTACCCGCGCGTATGGCGCCACTGGTGCTGATCACCACTATCATTACCCATTTATTTGGCGGTTCTGCCGGACGGGAAGGAACCGCAGTGCAGATTGGCGGCAGCATGGCCGGACTGATAGGCAAAAAACTGGGACTATCGGCCCCGGATATACGAATTTTACTCATGACCGGGATCGCGGCCGGCTTTGGGGCTGTATTTGGTACACCGCTTACAGGCGCCGTGTTTGCACTGGAGGTACTGGCCATTGGCGTAATGCGCTACGACGCACTGATACCCTGCCTGATTGCCGCTGTTTTTGCCGATGTGGTATGCAGCGCCTGGGGCATTGAGCACACGCATTACCATATATTATATAAAAGTGATCCGCTGGTGAACTGGCTTCCTTTTGTTCACCACAATCTCCTGCTGCTGGCAAAGGTGATTGTGAGCGGGGTATTTTTTGGGTTGAGCAGTCTTTTATTCTCCAAACTCATTCATAATATTAAGGATAACGCCAATGCCTATATTAAAATACCCTGGCTGATCCCGGTGGTGGGTGGTATCATTATTATACTGCTAAGCTATGCGGCAGGCACCACCGATTATCTTGGATTAGGCGTATACAGCAAATCGCCGGATGGGGTAAGTTTAATAGCCGCATTTAATCCCAACAGCCATATTAACGACTGGAGCTGGCTCTGGAAGCTGGTTTTCACGGCTATCACCTTAGGAATGGGTTTCAAAGGGGGAGAGGTAACGCCCTTATTT
>NZ_DATMTE010000267.1:0-12644 GCF_035564935.1 Chitinophaga sp.
AGAGGTGGTCTGCAGGTACTCAAATTTATAGTACTCGGCGCACTGTTCATTACAGCGGTAGGATTTGCTACCATGTTGTTATGGAACTGCCTGGTTCCTGAACTGTTCCATGGGCCGGTGATCACTTTCTGGCAGGCACTGGGACTTTTACTACTGGGCAAGCTGCTTTTCGGATGGCACCACAATCATCACGATAAATTTAACCGGGGCCGCGAATGGAAGGCCCGCCTGAAAGAACGGATGGCCAATATGACACCGGAAGAGCAGGAAAAAATGCGGGAACAACTGCGCAACCGCTGCAGAACCGGCTTTGAAGGATGGAGACGCGACGACTGGTACCGCGACCGCGGCGACCGTGACCAGGAACGCAGTGACCGGGAACGTGGACGTGGCCCCTACCGCGACCCTGAAGTCCCTCAGAACGACGAAAAAGAATCACACTAAAAACATTGTGCGATGATAGGAATATTCAAAACCAATATAGGCAGCCCGGAAGAACGCCAGCAGATGATCCGGGCCATAGCTTCCAGCTTTCCGGTAGGCGCCTGCCATGTAGACCTGGACGACTGCGATAAGGTATTACGCATTGCCGACCTCCAGGTGGAAGAGAATATTATTATAGAATTCGTTCAAAAACAAGGCTTTGAATGCGCTGTGCTGGAATAATTTAAGTTTTTCTTCATAGCTGATCAATATTCCCGGGCTACATGGCAATTTTATTATACATAAATTCATTTTATATATAAATAGCTATTGGCCGGCTCGCAAATCTGACGTAACTTCAAAAGAGAATGCAGTGGCCCGGGTATATTGTTTTACAAAGCCAGGTATTGTGTATTTGAAACCCTCTAAATTGTTTCCTATGTACCTGAACCAGCACGAGATCAAATCTCTATTACATACCAGTTTCGACAACTTCGTGGATTTTGTGAATACGTTGCCGGATATACGTTTTACCGCTTCTCCTTATGGTAAGTGGTCTGCCGGCCAGCAGCTGGATCATCTCATAAAATCCACCAGGCCGGTAAGCAGCGCATTGGGATTTCCTAAAGTGACCCTGCTTTATTTTGGCAGCAGTGCAATCCCGTCACGATCATATGATCAGCTGGTAACAGACTACCAGCGGGTATTGAATGCCGGGGCAAAGTCCACCAGGGCTTACCAGCCCGGCGTGATCTACCCCGCGCAGCGCCCTGCATTAATACAGGGTTTTCTTCTCCAGAAAAATAAATTAATCAACAAACTGGCCGGCTGGTCGGAAGCAGACCTGGACAGGTACCGCCTTCCACACCCCCTGCTTGGTAAACTTACCGTCCGCGAGATGCTGTATTTTATTGCACATCACAATGAACACCACCTGGGAAAATTAAAAGACCAGGAATTACAGGGCCATACCTGGGAAAATCAATTACAACAACTGATATTTTAATTTTTTAGTTAAATTGTCGCTACTAAAGAAACCTCATGGCTACAACTGCATTAGTCATCAGTGGCGGCGGCTCCAGGGCAGCTTTTGCTGTTGGCGCTCTGAAGTACTTATACTCCCTGCAACCAACCATTGATTTCGACTTTTTCTGCGGCACCGGCATCAGCTCATTAATTGCGCCCCTGGCAGCTTTGGGCGAAATAACATTGCTGGAAAAATTATTCACCAGCAACACCACCGCCGACCTGGTAAGTACCGGCACCATGCTGCAGCGCTTCCCGCAAAACAATTCCCTTTACAACGCTACCGCCCTTACACATAAGATCACCAATATATTTACGGATACCCGTTTCCGTACATTGCAACAACTGAACAAGGAAATATTTGTGAGCGCCCGTTGCCTGCAAACCAACCGCATTACCTACTTTTCCCCGTCGGGTACGGATACAGTAACAAAAGATTATGATGTAATATCCCTGCACGATAATTACACTTTCCGGGAGGCCATGCAGGCGGCCTGCAGTATGCCGGTATTTATGCCACCGGTGGAAGTGGCCTCTCTCCCCGATCATGTACAACAGTTCACCAATGCCGGAGGCGCTCATTACCACCCCGTGAAACTGGCTATAGAAAAAGGCGCCACGGAAATCTATGTGATCCTTCTCACCCCCGAAACGCCCGGCGAAGATGACATCTTATTTAAAAACCTGCTCGATATCCTGGAACAGCATGTGGATAACAACACCAATGAAATAGCTGCCACTGATATTCACATAACACAGCTTATCAACAACGCACTCACCTATCTTGATGCAGTAAAGAATAACCTGGAAAAAGCAGGTATCAGCGCCGCTGATATAGCACGGTATTTTGATACGCCTGCTGCCAATCCATTCAATGGAAAAAGAAAGGTAAAACTGCATATCATTCGCCCGGAAAAGGCACTGGATGTACAAATGGGCGGACTGGAATTTATACCGCAGGCGATGAAGGAAATGATGGAGGAAGGAGAACGGCAGGCCGCAGCTTTACTCCCGCAGCCATAAAAAAATACCGGGATACTGCTAATATCCCGGTACCGTTTATTAACTGTGTTTCTTTTTTAAGACACCGCTTTATTATTACTCCTGTCCACATCCGCCATACGCTGGCTCGGATCTATTTCCAGCTCTCTGATGTCGGAGAGCGGGGTATCCAGTTCCACTTCATAAACCGGGTTTGTCCAGTACCAAACGGGATCGACTATACGTTTTACATCCGGGTACTCATTGGGTTTTTCACCATACATGATAGACAACGGGATATAATGCAGCACTTTATTACCGTTTTTATCGGTTACCATAAAATCAACGGGCATAGGCATATATCCTATTTTGCGTAAACGTACCACTGTTTTATTGCCTTTTGCAAAAACACTATCGATACCATAGTCGATATGCTTCACGGCGTTGATAAAATATTGCTTGTACCAGTCCAGCTCAATACCGCTTTCTTTTTCCATTACGCGCACAAAATCATTTACATTAGGATGTTTGAAACGCCATTCGTTATAATAGCGCAGCAGGCCATTATCGCGGTTCTTAGCTCCAATGATATAGCCCAGCTGTTCCAGGAACACCGCGCCTTTGGAATAAGCGGTAAGGCTGTAACCAAAGTTGGTATTAAAGTGATCGGCATGTGTGCTGGCAGGTTCTTCATACGGGCTTCTTGCCAGTGCGAAATAACCTGCATAGGAATCTTCCTGCGCATTGCGTCCTTTCAGTGAATCAATGGTGTTATAGATCACGTTATTTTCCGCAAAGGTGGTAAAGCCTTCATCCATCCATGGGTACAGGCTTTCGTTGGTGGCCAGCATTCCCTGGTACCAGCTATGCATCCATTCATGCATGGCTACACCATACAGGCCATTCATTTTACCGTTGCCCATAATAAGGGTGCCCATCGGGTATTCCATACCACCGTCGCCTCCTTGTATGAAAGAATATTGTTCATAAGGATAAGCGCCGTAGTGTGCTTTGATATAGGCATAGGCGGCAGGGATCATTTTTGCCAGCTGCGGCCAGGTATCGTGGGTGAATTGATTATCGATGTAAAAGAAGTGGGCGGTAAAGCCATCTACTTTCTGCGTGATGTGTTTATAGTCCGCGTCGGCTGCCCACATGAAATCATGCACATTGGGCGCTATGAAATGCCAGGTGAGTGTATTGCCGGTGGGCGGTGTTACTTTGGCGCCGGGTTTTTCATATCCGTGACCAATCTGATCTGGATTTTGCAGGTAACCGGTACCGCCTATGGTGTATTTTTTATCGATGGTGATCTTAACGTCATAGTCGCCCCACACACCATAAAATTCGCGGGCAATATAAGGAGTGGCATGCCATCCTTCGTAATCGTATTCACACATTTTAGGATACCACTGCGCCATGGAAAAGTCAACGCCTTCCGAATTATTACGGCCGCTGCGGCGGATCTGTACAGGCACCTGCGAAGCAAATTCCATATCAAATACCGCTTTGGAATGTGGCAGGATCGGCTTATCCAGCGGCACTTCCAGGATAGTTTCCACTACTTTAAAGTCCTGCGGTTTTCCATCGCGTTTCAGGGAGATGATTTTCTGGTAGCCTATTTCGTCGGGTGTCAGTTTGGAGATACGGTCGCGTACACGGTTGTCCCAGTCCCGGCGCTCGTTGCCATTCCTGTCTTTTCCAAGTACAATTTTACCGAGTTCACGGCTGCGTACATCCATCATACTGCCGGGCTGAAAAGCGTTCCAGTAGAGGTGATAAAAAACCTTCTTTAATGTATCGGGGGAGTTGTTGTAATATTCAAGGTGTTGTTGCCCCTTGAACTGGTTAGCCGGTGCATCCACCTTCACATCCATTGTGTACTTAACTCTCTGCTGCCAGCGGTCCGACTGAGCGCTTAACTTTAACCAGCTGCCTGCCAGCAAAGCAATGGCCATACAGCTGCCTGTTGTAACCCGGTACTTCATTCCGTTTCATTTGGTTTAAGCAGCTAAAATAAGGATCATTTAGCGATTTGCCATTGATATTTGATGAATGCAACAGCCATCAGGAGAAACTACTGAGGGTGAGCCCGAGAAAATCCGCATACTGTTGTGCAGCAGGCTCAAATGCTTTAAGGGCGGCTTTTTTGAGTGGTTTAAACGGGTCTGTAATAATGGCTACGCTATCTTTTTTAAACGTGCGTTTCCAGGTACCGGCGACCTGGCCATTACTGACCATGATAGGGTTGAAAATACCGTTAACAGTCATTACTTTTTTTGCAAACTGCATGTCTATCAGTGTGCTGCGGTCTTTATAGCCGATAAAGTATTCATCGAAGGCAGGAAGCAGTAATGCCGTATCGGGAGCCGTTTGTTTTTTCCCCGGTCCCATCCAGTAAGTGGTGTTATTCACTTCCAGCGATCTTAATGCAGGTTGCGCACCTTCCAGTCCGGCTTTCGCATCGGTAACGGGCAAACCGGCCCATTGGGAGAAATCGGCTAAGGTAGCGGGGCCATGGCTGGTGAAATAGCGTTTGGCAAGGGTTACCAGCGATGTTTGTTTATTGTATGCAGTGGCGCCGGGAAGCCATTCATCCAGCAGTGTGTAGGTAAACTGTTTACCGTTCAGGGGGCCGTTACAGATAATACCGTTTACAGCAGCGTGGTAAATGATGTGGTTCATACGGTGATCGTCTGTATTGATACCTTTTCCCTGCAGGAGGGTAATGAGTTCTTTGCGGGTGAGGTGATTCCCTCCCTGCAGTGCTTTGACGATGTGTTGGGTAGTTTTCAGCAGGAGGGCTTCATCCATTTCCAGTTTACGCATCATGCTGCCCATGCGGGTTTTTATAGCAGGAGCGATGAGCTGTAACATCCAGCGCACGTCTGCCGCGGCTACCAGGTGCAGGGTACCACGGAATACGGTAGTGCGGATAATAGATTTATTGCGGATAGCTTTTTCTATAGCTGCATCTGTGCTGCCGGGAAGCCTTACCCCAATGCCCCATTTGCTGTTGGCGTGTTCCTGTGCCTGCATGGCGCCGAAATAAGCCACGAGGTCCTGTGGCTTTTTGAAAGAGGTTTTGATCAACTGCTGGTGTTGCAGTCGCAATGCAGCGATATCAGTAACGGGCATGGCTAAATGATTTGTTATACAAAACAACAGCACCTGGGTGACAAGGGTATGTCAGCAACTTATGGGAAGTTAAAAATAATTATTCAACGCCTTGTACCACTACTACAATTTCTCCTTTTACGCCTTTTTCTTTGAAGTAATCGTGTACTTCCTGCAGCGTACCGCGTTTATTTTCCTCGAACATTTTAGTGAGTTCGCGGCAAACGCAGCATTGGCGGTCTGGTCCGAAGTACTGGATCAGGTCGGCGAGGGTTCTGAGTAGTCTCATGGGCGACTCGTAGAAAACGATGGTGCGTTCTTCCGTAGCCAGTTTTGTGAAGAGGGTATGACGGCCTTTTTTGAGGGGGAAGAAGCCTTCAAAGGCAAAGCGGGTCATGGGGATGCCGCTGTTCACCAGTGCGGGCACAAAGGCGGTGGCGCCGGGGAGGCATTCTACCGGTACGCCTGCGCGGGTACATTCTCTTACCAGCAGGAAGCCGGGATCAGATACGCCCGGTGTACCGGCGTCTGTGAGCAGGGCCATTGTTTTACCATCCTGCAGCTGTTGCAGGAGATGTTGCACTATTTTATGCTCATTATGCTGATGGTAGGGTGTAACCGGCTTATTGATCTGGTAATGCCGCAGCAGCACACTGGAAGTACGGGTATCTTCCGCGAGGATCAGGTCTGCTTCTTCCAGCACTTTTACGGCCCGGTAGGTAATATCGGCGAGGTTACCGATGGGAGATGGAACGAGATATAATTTCATAATTTAATTACGAATTACGAATTACGAATGTGTGGGGAGATGCAGCCCGGAGACATTTCCAGTTATCTCCCCACAGCTCCGTTATCCGTAACCCGCAATTAATTATTGTATTTGTACTTCAAAAGATTCCATTACCTGGTTTGCCAGCAGTTTCTGGCAGGCATTTTCAGCGATCTGCCTTGCTTCTTCCTGGCTGGCGGCTTCAATTTGCAGAGTAATGTGTTTACCAATACGTACATCTTGTACCTGGCCCAGGCCGAGGTTCTTGAGACCACTCATTACCGCTTTACCTTGCGGATCTAATAATTCTTTCAGTGGCATCACATTGATATGTGCAGTAAAAGTCATTGTGCTAGAAATTTTGCCGCAAACCTACATCAAAAAATCCAGAATGTTAAACCGCTTCTATTTTCGGCGGTACTGCTACCGATAATATTACGTAACAAACAAATATAAAAGGAACGGCAGCAAACTTCAGGAATGGTATGCTTACAATGGTAAGGAGGATCAGCAGGAAGCGGGGCCAGTTGGCGGCCAGGCTTTTGCTTTTGAATTTCAGGCTGATCATGGGAATTTCGGCCACCATCAGGTAACATAGCAGGGCAATGGTGATATACAGCACCCAGATGTTCTGGAACCAGTGCGCCAGGTTGAACGGGTTAAATAAAACGATCATGGGGAAAGAGGCTACCAGCAGGGCTACCGCAGGAGTAGGCACCCCGATGAAATTTTCCGACTGCCGGGTATCGATATTGAACTTAGCGAGGCGATAAGCGGCGAAACAAGGTACCAGTAAGGTCGGGGCCAGGTTTATGACAGACACATCAAAAACATCGGGTTGCTGAAAATAGGCGCTGCGCAGGAGACGGTACAGCATCATGCCCGGTACCACGCCAAAGGTAACTACATCTGCCAGCGAATCCAGTTCTTTTCCCATAGGGCCGGATACCCTGAGAAGACGGGCTGCCATACCATCAAAAAAATCAAAGATCCCTGCAATCACTACCAGGGCGGAAGCCCAGTAAACCGGTTCAGGGCTGATAATCGTATAGTCGGCACCGTTAATCTCCGCGCGGTATTCAGGAGCGTGCAGGATGCAGATAATGGCCAGCGCACCGCAAAAGAGGTTACATAGGGTAAGAATATTCGGTAATTGTTTCATTAACTATGATTATGATGATTTGTGATTATCCTGGTGAGCGAAGATAGAATATTGTCTTTTAATCTTTGCTTACCAGGATAATCATAAATCATCATCACTGTTATTTTGCCATCAGGGCTTCAATTTCATCGGCGGTGATGGGAATATTCTTCATCAGGTCTACATTACCTTCGGCAGTGAGCCAGATATTGTTTTCGATGCGTATACCCAGTTGTTCTTCTTCAATATAAATACCTGGTTCGATGGTCATTACCGCGCCTACCGGGATAGGCTGATGGAAAGAAGGTCCGAGGTCATGCACATCCACACCGAGATGATGGGAAATACCATGGTACAGGTATTTGCGGTAGGCCGGTGTTTCCGGGTCCTGGTTTTTCACCTGTTCTTCCGTGAGCAGTCCTATTTTTATGAATTGTTTAGTGGCTTCCTCTCCTACCATTTCATGGTATTTGGCGATGGTAATACCCGGGCGGAGAATGGATTTGGCATAGTTATGCAGGTGCAGGCAGGCGTCATATACCTGGCGCTGCCGCGGTGAAAACTTACCATTTACAGGCACTGAGCGGGTAAGATCGGCATTGTATCCGCCGTATTCCGCACCAAAATCCATCAGGATCACTTCCCCGTCTTTACACTCCTGGTTATTGGAAATGTAATGAAGGGTACGTGCGCGGTCGCCGGAGGCGATGATGGAACCATAAGCTTCGCCGGCAGAGCGGTTACGCAGAAATTCGTGCATAATTTCCGCATGGATCTCATGTTCCCATACACCCGGTTTAATAAATTTCAGCAGGCGGCGGAAAGCTTTTTCCGTGATATCCATGGCTTCCTGCATTACTTTAATTTCTTCCGGTGTTTTTACTGCGCGCAATTCTTTAAAGAGAACAGCTGCACGCAGGTAATTATGCAGGGGATAACGTTCTTTCATTTCCTGTGCGTAACGGTAATCCCTTACCGGCACCAGGTTTGCCTTGCGGTTATTTTCGTTGGTATTCAGGTAGATGTTGGCCGCATCGTTGATCCACTGTTGTAAAAGCGCATCCAGGCTATCGAGCCATATTACGGTAGACATACCGGATACAGCGTAGGCTTCGTCTTTGCGTAACCGGTGCCCGTCCCATTTTTCCTTTAATTCGTTGGGTCGCACCAATACCAGTACTTCACGGTATTTAGGATCCGGGTTATCGGGAAACAGCACTACCATCGTATCTTCCTGGTCGATACCTGTAAGCCAATACAGGTCTGAGTTCTGTTTGAACTTGTACAAGGCGTCGCCATTGGTGGGCAGTTCGTCGTTGGAATTGATAATAGCTATAGACTGCGGCTGCATTTTAGCCACAAAACGCTGGCGGTTCTTTACAAACAGCTGCGGATCCAAAGGCAGATTCTTCATGTCGCTTAATTTCAAATGTGGCTTCAAACCTATGTAAAATTCGGGATGTAGAAATGTGAAAATGGTTTGAATTAGCAAATCGGTCAATATCTGCAACATTAAATGACAAAATCGTACTAATATTTCCTTACAACTAATTAATAGTATATTCTCCCGATTGTGGTTAGACAATCCGGCGATGAACAACACACATTTTGAAGATATCGCAATGATCACCCCTAAAGCGGTAACAAATTTCTAAATTTCAATGGTATAACACCTATAGAATTTGACAATATCAAAAAATCGCTAGTTTTGCCTATACACCAAAACAATCTTGCTTTTATGCAAATAAGTAGCGTAAGGAATCCTGTTGCTGACTTACGGGGACTTGGCATAGAGAACGTAGCGAACGTCTATTACCAACTTTCACCCGAACAACTGGCGGAACAAACGGTAGCCCGTAAACAGGGAGTATATGCCGATACAGGGGCATTGGCTGTAAACACCGGAACATATACCGGCCGCTCACCTAAAGACAAATTCATTGTAAAAGACAACATCACAACAGACACTGTTAACTGGAACGATTTTAATCTCCCCATCTCTGAAGAAAATTTTGATCGTTTATACAGCAGGATCACCCGTTATTTCAGCGGAAAAGAAGTGTGGGTACGCGATTGCTATGCCTGCGCCGACCAGGACTACCGCGTTAACATCAAAGTGATTACAGAACTGCCGTGGTCAAGCCTGTTTGCCTACAACATGTTTTTACGTCCTTCGGAAGATGAACTGGATGAAATACACACCGGCTGGACCGTGATCCAGGCGCCCGGCTGCCTGGCGGATCCCGCCACAGACGGAACCCGGCAACAGAATTTCTCCGTAGTGAACTTCACTAAAAAGATCATCCTCATAGGCGGCAGCGCTTATACCGGGGAAATCAAGAAAGGTATTTTCACCATCCTGAATTATGAACTGCCGCATAACAAAAATGTATTGAGCATGCATTGCTCCGCCAATATAGGAGAAGACGGCGATACAGCTATTTTCTTCGGTTTGAGCGGTACCGGTAAAACCACGCTGAGCGCAGATCCTACACGCAAGCTGATAGGAGATGACGAACATGGCTGGACGGCCACCGGCGTATTCAATTTTGAAGGCGGTTGCTATGCAAAGTGCATTGATCTTTCTGAAGAAAAGGAACCACAGATATTTCATGCTGTGCGTGAAGGCGCGCTGCTGGAAAACATTGGCTTTTTCCCCGGCACTCATACGGTGAATTATGCAGATTGTTCGATCACGGAAAACACCCGTGTATCTTACCCGCTGCCTTATATCGAAAATGCACTGGAACCTGCCATAGGAGGTATTCCCAAAAATATATTCTTCCTTACCTGCGACGCCTATGGCGTATTACCACCGGTATCAAAGCTATCGCCGGGACAGGCGATGTACCAGTTCATTTCCGGTTATACCGCAAAAGTAGCCGGTACCGAAGCGGGCATTACCGAACCTAAATCCACGTTCAGCGCTTGTTTTGGCGCACCATTCCTGCCATTGCATCCCGCGCAGTACGCGCAGATGCTGGGTGAAAGAATGCGCAAATACGACGTTAACGTATGGCTGGTGAACACCGGGTGGACCGGTGGTGCGTATGGCACCGGCAGCCGGATGAAGTTGTCGTATACCCGCGCCATGATCACTGCCGCGTTGAACGGAAGTCTTGATAAGGCAGCTTTCCACCCCCATCCTGTATTCGGTTTTGCTATGCCCGATCATTGCCAGGGCGTTCCATCCGATATCCTGGACCCGCGTAATACCTGGGAAGATAAAGCGGCGTACGACAGGCAGGTAAAGGATCTGGCCGGTCAGTTCATCCGCAATTTTGAAAAATATGCAGGCGCATCCGCACCGGAAATCCTGGATGCCGCGCCCAAAATTTAATAACACCCTGTGATCTGACTCTTCCGTTGCATATATCAACAAGAAGATTTATATTCAAGTTTTGCCTTATAATTTCCACTGAACCACTCGTAAGTTCCTGACGGGCGCAATGCCTGAGCAAAACAAGTTCCTTTACGGGGCTTGTTTTGCTGGATCTTCGGACCTCATTATTCCCCTACCGGCCAAAAAGCTGACCACATAGCTGGTTAGATACAGCTTTTTCTTACCTTTGCACATGCAAATTTTAGACGGTAAACTCGTTTCTGAGGCTATAAAAGCCCAATTAGCCGCCAAGGTGGCTGAATTGAAGGCCGCTGGGAAAAAGGTCCCTCACCTGGCAGCCATATTGGTAGGTAATAATCCGGCAAGTGAAACCTACGTAGCATCCAAAGTAAAATCATGTGCAGAATGCGGTTACAATTCAACGCTGCTGCGTTTTGATGCGCAGATCTCTGAGAAGCATCTGCTGGACCAGATCATTCTGCTGAATGAAAACCCGGATGTGGATGGAATCCTGGTTCAGTTACCATTACCCAAACATATCAACGAAGAGCTGGTGATCAATACCATTGATCCGAGCAAGGATGTGGATGGCTTTCATCCCATGAACGTAGGTAAAATGGTAAGCGGACTGCCTGCATTTATTCCTGCTACCCCTTATGGTATTATGCTGATGCTGGAGCATTACAACATTCCTACCAAAGGAAAACATGCCGTGGTGATAGGCCGCAGCCATATTGTAGGCACGCCTATGAGTATTTTACTGAGCCGCAATACCAATCCTGGTAACTGCACCGTTACCCTTACCCACTCGCAGACACATAACCTGGCTGAAATTTGCCGGCAGGCAGATATTATCATTGCCGCTATAGGCCGCCCGGATTTTGTAACGGCCGATATGGTGAAAGAAGGCGCTGTAATTGTGGATGTAGGTATTAACCGGGTAGAAGATGCCAGCAAGAAAAGCGGTTTCCGCCTGAAAGGTGATGTGAAGTTTGACGAAGTGGCGCCTAAATGCAGCTACATCAGCCCGGTACCGGGAGGCGTAGGCCCCATGACCATTGCTGCATTACTTAAAAACACCTATCATTCCGCCATTGGTTTGAGAGGAAGTATGAACTAACATACCTGATTAGCATTAAATGCAGCCGGACGCTAAAAAAACCGGACCTTTGTGAAGTAAGACATGTCTGTAACAACAATAAATATTAATACCGATACCCTCCCCGTGATGGAGCGTTTTTACACCATCCAGGGAGAAGGCTATCACCAGGGCCGTGCAGCCTATTTCATCAGGCTGGGCGGCTGCGATGTAGGTTGTGTGTGGTGCGATGTAAAAGACAGCTGGGATGCAGACAAACATCCGCAGGTAGCTGTTTCCGATATTGTAACGGAAGCCGCCGCGTACCCGGGCCGCATTGCGGTGATCACAGGTGGCGAGCCGCTGCTGCATCATCTTGATGCACTTACCCGTTCCCTGCATAAACAGGGATTTCATACACATATTGAAACCTCCGGCTCCTCACCCCTCAGCGGTAAATGGGACTGGATCACTTTATCGCCCAAGAAATTCAAAGCGCCCCTGCCGGAGATCTGCAAGGCCGCGCATGAACTGAAAGTGGTGATCTTCAACAAAACGGATTTCGCCTGGGCGGAAAAATACGCTGCTTTAGCCGGCAAGCACTGCAAGCTGTACCTGCAGCCGGAATGGGAACGCAGCGCAGAAATGACGCCACTGATCACGGAGTATATCAAGGATCATCCCGAATGGACGATGTCGCTGCAGATCCATAAGTATATCAATGTTCCCTGATCGCCTTCGGCGATCACAGCGGATTTTGTCTGAC
>NZ_DATMTE010000268.1:0-9493 GCF_035564935.1 Chitinophaga sp.
GACTCAGGATTAAACTGATTAAGCTGATTACGCTGATTTGATTTTGTAATGATTAAAAAGAGATTTGGGGAGAATTAAGCGAAAGTATCCGCTTAAATCTCCCCAAAATCATTTTAAATCCAAAGTAATCAAATCAGCGTAATCAGGGTAATCAGTTTAATCCTGAGTCAGACAAACTCCGCGCTGCATTATTTTACTTCTTCGAATTCTGCGTCGGTAACACCGTCGTTGCCACCGCCCTGAGGTTGACCCTGTTGCTGACCGCCGTTAGGCTGTCCACCTTCAGGCTGACCCTGGGAAGCTTTGTACAGTTCTTCAGATGCAGCAGTCCAGGCAGCTTCCAGTTCTGCGGTAGCAGTATCCAGTTGTGCGCTATCCTGTGATTTATGCGCTTCTCTCAGTTTTTCAAGTGCTGTTTCGATAGTCGCTTTTTTATCAGCAGGCAGTTTGTCGCCGTATTCCTTTACCTGTTTTTCAGTCTGGAATATCAGGCTGTCTGCTTTATTGAGCTTTTCGATCTTTTCGCGTTGTTCCTTGTCTGAAGATTCATTGGCTTTTGCTTCGGCTTTCATCTTTTCGATTTCTTCCTTGCTCAAACCGCTACCAGCTTCAATTTTGATGTTCTGGGTTTTTCCGGTGCCTTTATCCTTTGCAGTTACGTGCAGGATACCGTTGGCATCAATATCGAAAGTTACTTCGATTTGAGGAACGCCACGCGGAGCAGGAGGAATATCGCCCAGGATAAAGCGGCCCAGTGTTCTGTTCTGGTTAGCCATTGGCCTTTCACCCTGCAGTACATTGATTTCCACGCTAGGCTGGCTATCTGCTGCAGTAGAGAAGGTTTCAGATTTTTTGGTAGGAATGGTGGTATTGGATTCGATGAGTTTGGTCATTACACCGCCCATTGTTTCAATACCCAGTGACAATGGAGTAACGTCCAGTAACAGTACGTCTTTCACTTCACCGGTGAGTACACCACCCTGGATAGCAGCACCTACAGCCACTACTTCATCCGGGTTAACGCCTTTATTAGGTTTTTTACCGAAGAATTTTTCTACTACTTCCTGGATCTTTGGAATACGGGTAGAACCACCTACCAGTATAATTTCGTCAATTTCGGAAGTGTTCATACCAGCATCTTTCAGTGCTTTGCGGCAAGGTTCCAGTGTTCTTTCCACCAGGCTGTCGCTCAGCTGCTCAAATTTAGCACGGGTTAATTTTTTCACCAGGTGTTTGGGAACGCCATCCACTGCGGTGATATAAGGGAGATTGATTTCAGTTTCCTGAGAAGAAGATAATTCGATCTTTGCTTTTTCAGCAGCTTCTTTTAAACGCTGCCATGACATCGGGTCTTTGTGTAAATCTACTGCTTCATCTTTTTTAAATTCGTCTGCCAGCCAATCCATGATCACTTTATCAAAGTCGTCACCACCGAGGTGTGTATCACCATTGGTAGATTTTACTTCAAATACGCCATCACCTAATTCCAGGATAGAGATATCGAAGGTACCGCCACCGAGGTCGAATACGGCGATCTTGCTATCACTATGCTTTTTATCCATACCATAAGCCAGTGCAGCAGCAGTAGGCTCGTTGATGATACGGCGAACAGTAAGACCGGCAATTTCACCGGCTTCTTTGGTAGCCTGACGTTGTGCATCATTAAAGTAAGCCGGTACGGTGATCACCGCTTCGGTTACTTCCTGGCCTAAGTAGTCTTCAGCCGTTTTCTTCATTTTCTGCAGGATCATTGCGGAAATTTCCTGCGGAGTATATAATCTGCCGTCTATATCGATTCTTGTGGTATTGTTATCCCCTTTTACCACTTTATATGTAACATGGCTCACTTCACTGGCTACTTCGTCAAAATGACGGCCCATGAAACGCTTCACTGACATAATTGTGTTTACGGGGTTGGTAATAGCCTGACGCTTTGCGGGGTCACCTACTTTCCTTTCTCCGTTCTTTAAAAACGCCACTACAGATGGGGTTGTTCTCCTTCCCTCATCATTGGCAATCACTACCGGTTCGTTACCTTCCATTACGGCAACGCATGAATTGGTAGTTCCTAAGTCAATGCCTATTATTTTTCCCATAGTATTAAAGATTATCCTTTAGTTGTAAGTATTTTCGTGTTTGTCTTTGGTTTGTCAATGATTATGCCAAGCAAAAAAATATGAAATTATGTCAGTCAGGTGCCCTATATTTGAATGCAGATCACAGTTATGTTGTTGGAAAACATGCCTTTTTACTAAATAACTGAGTTGTTTAATTTGTTCATAACCTCGCCTTCCTTTTAGCTATTTTATTCCTGACCTGCTGTTTTGACTATTGTACAAATTGTGTAACCTAACGTTATTCTTATGAACAAATCCATTTTATGGAGGGCTGCGTGCCTGTTAATAGCCACCACCCCAATGCTGAGCCAGGCTCAGGATCAACCATCTACCTCTGCAGCCGTGCCCACGGCCAAATTATTCAGTGGACCCAGCGATTACAAAACATGGTCGATCGGTGTAAACGGCGGCGTACTGGCGCCCGTAGCGCTTACCGGTGGCAGTAATGACTTTACCAAATGGAAAGGATCGTTCGGATACGGCGCCTATGTAAAGTACCAGATCCTCCACTTCCTGGCCCTGCGGGCAGACTATGTAGGAGGGAAACTTCAGGCCGATAACAGTAAGGAACTCGGCAACGGCTCCCTCCCCAACAGGCCGTACAAGTCGTACGAAACAAAGCTGAACTGGTCCGGTACCTTAAATGCGGTGTTTAACATCACTACCATCAACTGGTTATCCAGGGAGAACTTCGTACAGCTGTACGCTTCCGTGGGCGGCGGGCTGGCAGGGTACAAACCTACCTTAACCAGGACCGATAATACCAGCTTTGCCTATAAGGCAGACGATAAAGCCATCAGGGAACTGATCATCCCGGTAGGCGCGGGCTTGAAGTTCCGTTTGTCGGAGTTTATCAACCTGGACCTGGGTTATACCATGTATTACACAGATGGCGACAACCTGGATGGCTACAATTACGGCCCCAACAAGGATAAGTACTCCTATGGCTACGCCGGACTGGAATTTGCCCTGGGAAAGAAAGGCAGGAAACAGTTGCAGTGGTCTAATCCTGCCAAAGTGATGTACGACGAACTGGAAGCCCAGAAAGCCTCCCTGGCGGCCTCTCTCGATGCAGCCAATCAGAATAATGCCAGGTTGACTGCTGATGTGGATAAACTGACAAAAGACGCCGACGGTGACGGTGTTTCCGACTTCTTTGATAAATGCCCGGGAACGCCTGCCAATACCAAAGTAGATGGTTCCGGTTGCCCGCTGCCAGTGCCAGAACCACCTAAGGAAGAAAAAATAGTAATTACAGAAGAAGATAACCGTATAGTAAGAGAAGCCATCCAGAACCTGGAATTTGAGTTTGCAAAAGCCAGTATCAAAACCAGTTCCTATGCAGCGCTTGACCGGGTGGCAGAGCTGTTAAAACGCAAAAACCTCAACCTGAAGCTGAGCGGCCATACAGACAATGTAGGCAGCAAAGAGCGGAACCTGGCCCTGTCAAGAGAAAGAGCTGAATCCGTGAAAGCTTACCTGGTGGGTAAAGGCGTGAATGCCTCTAAAATTGAAGCAGTGGGTTATGGCATGACACAACCTATTGCCAGCAATAAAACAGCGGCAGGAAGACAGAAAAACAGAAGAGTAGAGTTCACCATATTCTAACAGGCTTACCAGCCAGATCATAGGGATTTTTTGATGTAAAAATCAAAAAATCCCTATTTTCATTTTATGGAACCATACCTTATCAGAACGATAGTGCCGGCAGATGATCCGGCCATTGCACATATAGTAAAAACCACGCTCACGGAGTTCGGCATGAATAAGGCCGGCACCGCGTTTTCAGACCCTGCCACTGATCACCTTTCCCAACTGTTTGCTATTCCCCGGGCAACTTATTACGTGGTCCTGGCCGGCGACAGAATAACCGGCGGCGCAGGCATTCACCCACTGGATGGCGGAGAAGCGCATGTTTGCGAGCTACAGAAAATGTACCTCCTGCCCGAAGCCCGTGGCAAAGGACTGGCAGGACGGCTGATCGCCATGTGCCTGGATTACGCTAAACAAAACGGCTACACGCAATGCTACCTGGAAACTGCGCCTGAACTGGCCAGGGCCAGAAAAGTGTACGAACAGTTCGGCTTCAGGTACCTGTCAGGCCCAATGGGGAACACCGGCCATTTTGGCTGTGGCAGCTGGATGCTGAAGGATTTATAATTTTCCGCAACCGGTGGAGTTTTATTCCTCTTTGTAAAACGGCATACTTCTTGCCTGCTGGCTTACAAAATAACATATCATGAAAAAACTTATTCTGTCTGGCGTATTGGCCATCGGAACCATGCTGGCAGTACAAGCACAAAATGTAAAATTCGGTGTTAAAGGCGGTTTGAATATTTCAAAACTGACAGATACCGACGGATCAAAGACTCTTGCAGGTTTTCATGCAGGGGGACTTGTAAATATCGGGTTGAACAAAAGCTGGGCTATCCAACCGGAACTTTTATATTCTACCCAGGGCACCAAAGCAGAAAGAAGTGTGTTGTGGTTAACTTCTTCCAATACCGTAAAGGTTAATTACATCAATGTTCCTGTAATGGTACAGTATTCCATTGTACCTGAGTTTTACCTGGAAGCTGGTCCGCAGGTAGGCTTTCTTACCGCTGCCAAAGTGAAGTCGGGCGATGTAACCGTAGATATCAAGGATAATATGCAGTCGGTGGACTTTGGACTGGGCTTCGGTTTTGGTTATAAGTTCGATATGGGACTCGGGGTAAGCGGCAGGTATAACTTTGGCCTCACCAACGTGTATGACTCCGACCAGGTAAACAGCAAAAACTCTGTAGCACAGGTAGGCGTGTTTTACACTTTTTAATGCGGGAAAAAAATATTCCGGATAAGCGAAGGTTGTCTGATAAAGACAACCTTCGCTGCTTTCGGCTAATTAACTATCTTTGCCCCTCGCATTAATCATTTTCAGCATGAGTGTTGTACAATCCATCAGAACGGCCGCCGTGGCCGCCATTAATTCACTTTACAATCAGCAGTTAACAATAGCGGATATTGCTATTAACACTACCAAGCCTGAATTTGAAGGTGAGTATACCATTGTGGTTTTCTCTTTTACAAAATTCAGCCGGCAGAAACCGGAGGAAACCGCACAGCGTATCGGAGAATATCTGGCTGCCCACTACCCGGAACTGATTGCGCGATTTAACGTAGTAAAAGGTTTCCTGAACCTGAGCATTAACGATGCTTACTGGACTGAGTTCCTGCAGCAACATTACAGTGATGTAAACATCGGTTTACAGCCTGCCAATGGCAAAAGGATCATGGTCGAGTATTCATCTCCCAATACCAACAAACCTTTACACCTCGGTCACCTGCGTAATAATTTCCTGGGATATTCCATTGCTGAGATCATGAAAGCCAATGGCTACGAGGTGATCAAAGCCAACCTGGTAAATGACCGTGGCATCCACATCTGTAAATCCATGCTTGCCTGGCAAATGTTTGCACATGGCGACACCCCGAAGTCGACCGGTATTAAAGGCGACCACCTGGTGGGCGACTACTACGTGAAGTTTGAAACCGTGGTGAAAGAGCAGGCGGAAATTATCATTGACCGGGCGCTGGAAAACGATTTCCGTGATTTCGACAGTGCAGAAACCGAAAAGCTGGAGAAGCTGGTAACTGCCCTGCACAAGCCGGAAGTAAAGGAGGATAAGGAAAAAACGGGCAAAATTATGGACGACATCAAAGAGATGTCGCGTAATAAAACAGAAATCATGCAGCAGGCAAAGATCATGCTGCAGCAATGGGAAGCCGGCAATCCTGAAGTAAGGGAACTATGGGCCACCATGAATGGCTGGGTATATGAAGGTTTTGATGAAACCTACAAGCGCCTGGGTATTGATTTCGACCAGATGTATTATGAGAGCGAAACCTATCTCCTGGGCAAAAACCTGGTAGCAGAAGGTTTGGAGAAAGGGGTGTTATTTAAAAAAGAAGATAACTCTGTATGGATTGATCTGACCGCCGACGGGTTGGATCAGAAGTTGCTGCTCCGCGGCGATGGTACATCTGTATACATGACGCAGGACATGGGTACGGCGCGTTTGAAATATGAACAGTACCAGATGGACCAGAGCGTATATGTAGTAGCCGATGAACAGAATTATCACTTCAAGGTGCTGCAGCTTATCATGGAGAAGCTGGGAGAGCCTTCTGCCAAAGGCATTCACCATCTCAGCTATGGCATGGTGGAATTACCGCATGGCCGGATGAAAAGCCGGGAAGGCACCGTGGTAGATGCAGATGATATGATCACGGAAATGATCACTACGGCTGAAAACCAAACCAAAGAACAGGGAAAAAACCTGGAAACCTTCTCTGAAGAGGAGCTCCGTGAGTTATATGAAACCGTTGGTCTTGGCGGGTTAAAATTCTTCCTGCTGCGGGTGGATCCTAAGAAGAAAATGATCTTCAATCCTGAAGAATCCATCAATCTTCATGGATTTACGGCTACATTTATTCAATACGCGCATGCACGTATCAAGTCCATTATCAAGGATGCAGGCGTTGTTGAAAACCTGGCGGCTTACAAACATGAAGGTGAATTATTACCACTCGAAAGGGAATTGATCATCCTGAATGAGCAGTTCCCGGGCGTGCTGGCAGAAGCTTACCGCGAATTTAGTCCTTCTGTTATTGCCAATTATATTTTCCAGCTGGCACAGGTATTTAATTCATTTTATGCAGAGAAAGCGGAGGGCATATATACCTATTCTGTAATGCGGGCAACTTCAGAAGAAAAGAAGAAACTGCGTTTACAGATCATTATGCTCACGGCGCATACCATTGCCCGGGGCATGAAACTGCTTGGCATAAAAGTACCGGAAAGAATGTAAGGGTATTATAACTTATGAAAAAGAAAAAAGGAAGGCGCGATGCCTTCCTTTTTCTTTTTCATTAAAACGCTGCAGCCCTTGCGGATTGCAGCGTTAGCAACTTACGGCCGCCGTGGCCGAAGTTGCCGAAGAAAATACCACAGTAAGCAGCGCAGCGAAAAAGGAGCTTGCCTATCCTTTATGCGCCGTTTAAAATCCCTCTACACTGTGGCAAATATTTTTATCCTGTTCTTCTCCTATCATGATAGCTTCATCGCAAAGGCGTTCCCCCTTCTCCTGGTCACCCGCACCCATATACGATTTTCCGAGCATAAACATAGCAAAAGCATTGGTAGGTTGCAAGTGTAATACTTTTTTCCATTGCACAATTGCCCGTTTAAAAAGTTTTTTTTCGTACAAGCCGTGTGCCAGTTGCTGATAACGGGTCGCTGTTTTCAGCGTATCCTTAACAACGTATAGGCCTGTACGGTAGTGAGCAGCTATTACCTCTTTTTTATCAAAGTAACAGGCTGCCGGTTCACTATACACTGCAGTAAGCAATACAATACAACATATACTAACTGATAGTTGGCAGGGTTTCATAGGTCGCGGCACTTAACGGGCACCGGACAAATATATAAATTATATTTTTTAAATTAAAACTTATCTACATGTAACAATCATAATCCCAGTTCATCACCGCTAAAGGAAAGCGGCAACAGGTCGTTGGCCCGGCTGATCACGTATACCTTGCCACTTAGCCCGCCCATGATCACGCGGATGGGGCTGTCTTGTTTCCGTTCGTACTCCGATAATGTTTGCCTGCATATACCACAGGGAGAAATGGGGTGCGTACTGTTGCCATTGAGGTTATTGTAACTGACGGCAATGGTGTCAATATCGATATTGGGATATACAGAGGCGGCAGAGGCAAGGGCCACCCGCTCTGCACACAGTCCTATAGGATAAGAAGCGTTTTCCTGGTTGGAGCCGGCAATGATCTCCCCGTTGGCCAGCCGGATCACTGCACCCACCTGGAAGCGGGAATAAGGCGCATAAGCGTTGGCTGTTACCTCTCTTGCCTCCTTCAGGAGCCAGGCATCTGCGTCTGAAAGACCCGTAAGGTCATCGTATACTTCGTATTCAATATGCAGCAATTGCTTTTCCATAACAACAGTTGAAAGGATTTTTCGTGCAGCCGTTGCCGGGGTAAGACAACAACGGACCGGCAATATGCCGGTCCGTAATTTACTTCAAATTATATTTTCTGCAGTACTTACTTAATATTTCTGAAGATACGGCTCCAGCGGATACCGCCTTCCCCGTAACTCATCCAGATCAGCCAGGCTTTACCCACCACGTGGTCTTCCGGTACAAAACCCCAGAAACGGGAATCGAGGGAATTGTTACGGTTGTCCCCCATCATCCAGTAATAGTTCATCTTGAAAGTGTAGCTGTCTGCAGGCTGACCATTAATGATAAACCTGCCATCTTTTCTCTCCAGGGTATTTCCTTCATACACCCGGATCACGCGGTCGTATAAGGCAATATTGCTTTCATCCAGCTTAACGGTAGCGCCTTTCTTCGGAATATACAACGGGCCGAAGTTTTCTTCTGTCCATTTGAAGTGTGCGGTGTCGTGCGGGAAAACATTATTGTAGTTGAAGTCTGTAAAATCAGACTCCTGGTATACTTTAATATCTTTTACGATCGGCTTGAACTGTTCCAGTGCGGTTACATTGGCCGGGGTGAGGTTGTAAATGTATTTACTTGCATCCAGCTGGTAAAAATCAGGACCTGAAGTGGCAATGCCCAGGTCTTCCAGGCGACTGCTGTTCAGCTGATCGCCGGTAGTTTCCACCACATATTTATGCTGGCTGCCGGGAGGAACCGGGGCGGCCTGGCCATTTACATATACTTCGCCTTTAACGATCCGGATGGTATCGCCGGCTTGGGCCATGCAACGTTTAATATAGTTTTCCCTTTTATCTACAGGGCGCTCAATGATCTTGTAAGAGTTCTGAACAGACTGCCAGCCAAACTGCCGTACCATGCCATAATAGCTGGGATCTGGCGAATCAATGGCAACAGTGTCTCCCTCAGGGAAATTAAATACCACTACATCATATCGTTTGATCGCTGAAAAACCCGGCAGGCGCCTGTATTTCCATTTTACCGCCTCGGAATAGGCTTTGGCAGATTTGGTGAAAGGCAGGGTGTGATGTACAAAAGGTACTGCCAGCGGAGTCATTGGGATACGTGGTCCGTAACTGATCTTGCTCACAAACAGGAAGTCGTTCACAAGTAAGGTCTTTTCCATTGAAGGTGTCGGGATCGTATAGGCCTCAAAAATAAAGGTGCGGATAAGCGTGGCTGCTATAATAGCGAAGATCGCAGCGTCTAACCATTCTCTAACCGCAGATTTCTTTTTCTTAGGCTGACTGTCTTTGTTTTTTTTCCAAAATGCCAGGTTCATTCAGTTACGCTTATTAGATGCTTAAAAAGGCAAATATAATATTCTGTCGTCAGCCTGTTACTATCCGGCTA
>NZ_DATMTE010000269.1:0-4307 GCF_035564935.1 Chitinophaga sp.
GATCCAAACAATATAGTTACTGTTAAGATGAACCCACCTAATCCGGTTTATTTGGGGTCAGTCTATGTTGGTGGTTATTATCCAGCGCCGGGCGAACAACCAGTTACGGTACTTTCTTATACCTGTAACGACCCCACCGGCGGCTGCTCTCCTTTATTCAGGAATAAAATTTCCCGTATGGAGAGAATAGACTATGATCAGACTTTCTCCATGAATCCGGATTCTTTAAGGAACGATGGTTTTGCGCAGGTAGCAAATCTGGTGGCAGACAATTGTGCTAATAATGCAGATGTATGGATGTCGCAATTGGAGGAAGGACTTAGTGGATATACTTCTGCCGCGAAAAATGTACTTCGTCAGAAATTGATTGAAGTGTGCAAACTGGGTGGGGATACTGCTCACTTAAACGGTGCGAGTGCGGCAGTGCCTGGTGTTACTGCGGAGGGTTATCGTTCCTTCAAGGATGTGATGTTGGGTGTATTGGGCGCAGGTAGTATTACAATGATGAATAATCCCTGGATTCTTTCCGGGCCATATCCGTTTAATGTGAAGGCACAAACAGCAGAAGCAGTTATCGGCAACACGAATCCGGCTATCTGCGCCCGTTTGAGTGCTTTGCAGGCAACCTATAACAGCAATGCTGCGGGACGCACATTCTTCAAATACCTTACAGATACCTACGGCAGTGCGATGAATCTCAAACAGGAGGAGTTGGATCAGCTGATAAAAAGTTGTGGTAACTGCCGGTATCTGCTGGCCAGCCAGCTTACATTGCCGGTATTCCTGGAAGTAAATACAAAAGGATGTATTACACCTGCTGAGTTCACTGCCGGAATGACGGCGCTTAACCAGGAGCCATGGTCAGGTGGGCTGGATAACACAAAGGATAATTATGAAACCATTGTAGCCACTTATCTGAACCATCGCTGGGGCTTTTCGCTGGGGTATTCGGATTATGATGACTACAGGCAGAAGGTAACGGCGGGTACTTCAGCGTTGCTCTGCAATGAGCCGGTGTTCAGGTCAGTAACCCCTGATCCTGCTGAGTGTTTGATGGGAATGATAGATGGAGCAATTGCGGGTGGTCGTCGCCGTTATATGGTATATATTGATTCTGTCCGACAGAATTTCCGTAGACAATACGTTACCATATGTGCTGCTACAAAGACTACTGCTAATCTGAAAACGCAGCAGCAGCTTTATCATTTCACGCTTTATTATTATGATCAGGCGGGTAACCTGGTGAGGACGGTACCACCGGAAGGGGTGGATGTACTAAGTACGGAAAAATTGAATACCACCACCACGGAAGTTCCAGCTGACTTTACCTGTAACTACAATGGCGCCAGCGTTAATACAAATTTGCCATTGACATTGACAGAACTGACTAATTCATTGAATATTCAGACCGGTGTATCGGTAGAAATGTGGATTAAAGGCCGGCCAACGGGAGCTACCCAGGTGTTGACTCCTACCTCCGATAATAATTACTTCTTTACTACCTGCATTAGCAGCACCTATTGCTATATCTCGATTTATAAGATGAATCCGGAGACTAATGCTATCAATATCGTAACCAGTAGTCATATAGCGGTGCCCATTACGGCTTTTAAGGGTGGCGACTGGCTACACCTGGTAGTACAGGGAAGTAATTTGATGAATGGGGTACTGAGTACCTATGTAAATGGTCAATTACTGAATAATGATACGAAAGCACCACCGGCGCCTTGTTCCTGGGAGATTGTGGTTGGTACAGGCGGAGTATCTATCACCAATGATCTCAGTGATCTGAAGCACCTAAGAACATATAACCGTCAGCTTACGGCCGATGAAATATGGATCAACTCCCAGGAGCCTTGTATGGCACAGATGGCGGGCCTGGACGCGAGGCGTTTCTGGGGTCGTTATAATGTACCGGCTAATGGTGCGCCGGGAACGGTGGGCGGTCCGAACTCCAACACTGAAGTACGTCCTATGCCAGTGCAGCCTCAACACAGGCTTGCTACCGATTATGCCTATACTTCTTTAAACCAGGTATCGAAGCAGAAGAGTCCGGATGCCGGTGTCAGCGGTTTCTGGTACGATTACCTGGGGAGACTGATTGCCTCACGAAATGCAAAACAGTGGGCCCGGAATAACAATTATAATTATTCAGTATATGATGCACTTGGTCGTATTACAGAGAATGGCGAGGTTTTTAGTAACGTCAGTATTTTTGAACCTGGTTTTATTATAAACTATGGGGATCTATTGGCGAGTCCCGTTTCAAATCCTGAGCGCATTTATACTTTCTACGACAGCCCCATGCTGCCCTCCGGCCTGGGTACACAGGATAACCTTAGAAACAGGGTCTCAGCTCAATACCGGTACGTTGCCGCCTCTACAGGAGGAACTACGACTGATAATTTTGTTTACAGCTATGATCTGCTTGGGAATGTGAAAACGTTCTGGCATGGGAATGGGTTGTCCGACTACAAACGGACAGATTACAACTATGACCTGATCAGTGGAAAAGTGAATGCAGTTCGTTATCAGCCCGGAAAAGATGATCAGTTCTATTATGCCTATACATATGATGCGGAAAACAGGTTAGTAGAGGCAAAATCCGGTATCAGCAGCGTATCTGTCGACAAGTGGGAGATCAGTGGTGCAGTTACAGATGCCTTCTATCGCTACTATAAACATGGCCCACTCAGCCGCATGGAGTATCTACGTAATGCCATACAGGGTATTGATTACGCCTATACGTTGCAAGGTTGGTTGAAAGGTGTTAACGGCAACTATCTCTCGCCAGCATCCGATATGGGAAGGGATGGTGACCCTTCGGGAACGAAGGCGCATTTTGCCAAAGACGTGGCCTCGTATACACTGGATTACTTCCAGGGTGACTATACCCCAATTGGCAAGCCCCCCACTGTTACGAATCCGTTCGCATTGAAATGGGAAAGTAAGGCCGCTGATATTGCAGGTCAGGATTTGTATAATGGCAACATCGCGCGTTCAGAGCTTGCCCTGAAAGGCATAAACGGAGGAAATCCGATAGGCTATAGCTACCGCTATGATCAGTTGAACCGGTTACGAACCATGCGTCAGCATACATTAGTGGAAGGGGCCAGCACCTGGGAAATGGGTACTACTCCTCCAACACCCTATGCAGAAGATATTACTTATGATGCGAGCGGTAATATTCTCACGTATAACCGTAATAATATGAGCGGTGCGCCGATGGACCGGCTCACATATAACTATCCGCGGAATGGTGGTGGGCAGCTAACCCGTAACCGGTTGAGATATGTCAGGGATGGGATCACATTGCCACTTTATCCAGGTGTCGATATTGGAAATCAGGCTCCAGCTGTAGAAACAGCAAGTGAGATTGGGAATGTAGCGGGTGACGCCTACCAATATGACGAAATTGGTAACCTGATAAAGGATGGAAACGATGTATCTGAAATAGAATGGAATATTATTGGAAAAATCAAAAGTTTTAAGAAAGGAACGCTTAAAACAGAGTATTTTTACGATCCGGCAGGTAACAGGTCCAGGAAAGTGGTGGAAACGTCTGCGCAAAACTTTACTACCACCTTTTATGAAAGGGACGTAAACGGGAACGTGTTAGCTACCTACGAACAGAAAACAGGGTCAGCAGATATTATATGGAAAGAGCAGTATCTTTATGGTAGCAGCCGTCTGGGTGTGTGGAAGCCTAATATGAAACTGGGTTCTACCACTACAAAGGATGCCCTGTGGACAGCAGTTAATAACCGGGAATACGAGATTACGAATCACCTGGGAAATGTGCTGACCACGATTACGGACAACAAGACACCAACAGGTAGCGTGTATGATGTGACGCTTAGCAGCGCCGTGGATTATTCGCCGTTTGGAATGCAGCTGGTTGGAAGGAAGATGAATGGAAGTTCTTATAGGTATGGGTTTAACGGGAAGGAGAATGATAATGAGGTGAAGGGAGAGGGAAATCAGCAGGATTATGGGATGAGGATTTATGATCCGAGAATAGCGAAGTTCTTAAGTGTGGATCCGTTATCTTCGAAATACCCGTGGTATACGCCATATCAATTTGCGGGGAATACACCGATACAAGCAATAGACGTGGATGGTGCTGAAGAATGGATGATGCAGCAGGCATTTTCAGTGAAACGGAAAGCCGAATTGAAAATTGCGCAAGCAGAGCAGATTGCAAGAGATAAAACGAGAATTCTTACACAGATCCCGGAAAGCCATATAATGTTACCAGATGTGTATGGCGTTCTTCATATGGGCCCGGAATCAAGAGTAAGAGAAAG
>NZ_DATMTE010000270.1:0-2400 GCF_035564935.1 Chitinophaga sp.
ATTGGATTTCCCCTATTTTCGGTTAACTTTACCGGGTATTAATGTAATACATAATGCTGTATGGATGCAATCGAATTAAAGGAGAATTTTAAAGAGGTAGACACCAGCTCGCTGGTAGACAAAGTGGAGGCCAACCTGGTAACACTGCTTCAGCAAAGAAAACTGAAAGTGGGCGATCCCATTCCGAAGGAGCTGGAACTGGCCAATACACTGGGAGTAAGCAGAACGGTAATAAGAGAAGCGATGCTCCGTTTGCGGGTAATGGGACTCATTGAATCCAGGAAAAAGAAAGGCGCTGTTATCACCAGCCCCGACCTGTTTGGCAACATGAGCAAGAGTATGAACCCACATATCCTTGACCAGGAAACCCTGAAACAAATGTTTGAAATCCGGTTGGTGCTGGAAATAGGTATGGCGGATTTTATATTTCAGCGCATCACGAAAGAAGATATTGCTGCGTTGCGGGAAATAGTGAGTCATGAACCGCCGGCTACACAACATCATCTCTTCAATATAGAACATGAAATTGCCTTTCATGGAAAGCTCTATGAAATTACCGGCAATGAAAATATGAAGAAGTTCCAAAGCATGCTGCTACCGGTATTTGATTATGTACATCATAGCGGCCTGCTGAAAAAACCCATCAGTCATAAGAAATTTGTTTCCCATAAAGGCCTGGTCGATATCATTGAAAATGGCTCCCCTGAACTCTTTCGTAATGCTATGAGAAACCACCTGGAAAACCACTTTGCCCGGCTGTTTGAATAGCCGGGCATTATTCCAGCCCTGAAAAAGCCAGGCTTCCGGGCGGAAGATAATGGAGTGTTTCCAGTTCCTCCAGTGCTTTGATATTTTTGAACACACCATTCGTCACCAGGATAATACGGTCGCTGGCAGCAATAATATGGCGGTAATCATGATCCGTAATAATAAAGCCTTTCGTAGTCCTGTATGCCCGGATCAATGCAAGGATCTTTTCTTTCCCCAATGGATCCAGGCCATTGAATGGTTCATCCAGCAGGATGAATTTTGCGGGCGTATTTACCAGCAGTAAGATCTCCAGGTACCTTCGTTCCCCGCCGGAAAGGTCGTATATATTTTTTGAGAGATGGGGTTGTACGTTTTCATCGGCCAGCATCCGCTCCTCATCAGCCCTGCAAGCAGCATAGAGCTTAACCGTCGCCTTTACGGTTAACAGGTCCGGCAGAAAATGTTGCTGTGGTAAATAGGCCATTACCCCTTTTGCCTTGTAAGGTGCATCATATTTTTTGCCATCAACGCTTACATATTTATGCGTGCAGGAAAGCGTCCCGAAAATGATCTTCATAAAAGTGGACTTGCCGCAACCATTTCTCCCTAAAATCCCGATCACTTCTCCTGTTTTACATCTCACAAAACAATCGGTCAGTATCTCCCGGTCGCCGAAACATTTAAAAACGCTATCAGCCTGCAACTCATGCTGTATCATGCCACCAAAAATTTAATAAGCCAGTAAACCAGCAGCATTACCACATTCAGCAGGTACGCTCCGCCTATGAGTTGGAATTTGGAAAATCCTTTGTTGTAATAAAAGTAATACCGGTTTTCATACGCCAGCCCGAAGAAGAACACCGACAACGCAAAACCACCAGTGAACAATGAAAGCATAAAACCTTTCAGGAACCCTGCCACTTTATCATGTCCGATCAATCCCAGTAAACCGGCCAGCAGGGAAAAGGGGATATTGAAGCTGTGGATGGACTTATAGTAGTGGAATAACATTTTCATGCCGCCGGGTTTCTCTAAATATAAGCAGGCATCCGCAAAAAAAACGATGCCGCGCAACCGGCACCGTTTTTTTAACAGAACTTTCTGAAGATCCGCTTTACTTATAGCTTTCCAGGAACACCTGTAAAGCCTGTTCCATCCTTACCTTCAGCTTTTCGCCCTGCGGCCCGTCGCCAGGCCTGGCAATATGAAAAAGCGCCAGCGTATTACTTTCCTTCAGCTCACGGCTGCCTTTTTCACCCTCCTCTATTTTCACCACCGGGCCTTCAAATTCCAGCCCGATGTAATAGTCGTAAAACACGCCTTTAATGGCGCTCACCGGCGCACTGAGACGGTAAAGACTATAACTGGTTTCCACCGGGTAACGAAAAGTCACCGACAGGATCCCATTTTCATTCACATGGAACGGGGATTCAATTTTAGCACCGGCTTCCGTGAGATAAGATAACTCCGGCGGATATACGGAGGCGGCATCGTTGAGCAGTTTAGTGAATACCGCCGCCGCTTTGGCCCTGCTTCCCGGATTAGGGCCCTGCTGCGCAAAACTGTGAATACTGAAAATGGTCAGCAGGATGCTGAATAAGAAGTAGCGTTGTTTCATAGGTGTAATTTCGGTACGGGTAATCTGTTTAC